>CAZOHR010000005.1:0-34784 GCA_964579045.1 uncultured Bacteroidales bacterium
TTTACATATCTCTATGGAAACATTCAAGTTGCCGCCAATAAAGTAACATCTGTTTTCACACAGTCATACCAATCTGTGAGGTACAGCACATATTATATTCTGATTCTTGTGCCAGTAGTCTTTTGGGGTCTTGTAGCAATAATCTCTAGGTACTCGGTGAAAGTAAGTAAAAAGGTATCGGCTCGAAAATTTCAAAGCTTGACAACATTTTGTGTGATGTTTTTTCTTGCATATTTCATAAGTCCACTCTCTGACAATGAAACTATCTGTATTTTATTTGCCCCAATCAGCATATTAATTCCTAACATCATTGTTAACTCAAAGAGATTAACTATTTTGTTGGTTTTTTACGGGATTCTTATAAGCATAATTATTTCTCAATTTTTACAGATAAGCTTTTATTTATCTGTTTTTTAAAATAAAAACTTTTGATATCCGTTACTAAAACTACATAAAAGGGAAAAAGTGAAAATTTACAGAAAAAAACGACAATGGAAGTTTTTATTAGTGTTGTTTGCAATACTAATTGGGGGTTTATCCATTTGGTACACCAATAATTTGATGGAAAAGCTATCGGCAGAAGAGCATAAACGTATCGAATTATGGGCAGAAGCCACTCAACAACTAATAAACTCTGATCCTGAACAAGATGTTAGTTTCTTGTTTGAAGTATTGCGTAACAACGAGACTATTCCAGTAATATTGGTTGACATGGATGATAATGTGTTATCCTATAGAAACATTGAAGATCCTGCTTACCAGAAAAAAAAGTTGGATGAATTCCGCAACAATAACAAAGAACATTTTGTAATTAAAACAGAGGATGGAATAGAATTAAATAAGATTTACTATTCAGATTCCAACTTATTGACACAACTACAATACTACCCTTACATTCAGCTTGGCATTGTGTTTTTATTTATTCTCGTGTCTTACTTTGCCTTCAGTATCTCGCGTAGAGCAGAACAAGATCAGGTCTGGCTAGGAATGTCAAAAGAGACCGCTCATCAGCTTGGGACACCGATTTCTTCGCTAATGGCTTGGCTCGAAATCATGAAGGAAACTCAAAATAATCCAGAAATGATAATCGAATTAGAAAAAGATATTAATCGCCTTGAAAAAATTACAGCTAGATTCTCGAAAATAGGCTCACAACCAAAACTAGATCCATTAGATTTAAAAGTAGTTCTCGAAAATTCTGTTAACTATATTAGGTCTCGAGTACCAAGAAGTATCGAAATTACAACAAATTTTGCTCAAAATGAAAAGATTGTTGTGCCACTAAACACAGATCTTTTCGAATGGGTTATCGAGAATATCTGCAAAAATGCCGTAGATGCAATCGGACAAAGTGGAAAGATTAGTGTTACTGCCGAAGCACACAATGACAATATAATTATTGATATTAAGGATTCTGGGAAGGGAATCCCCAAAGCAAACTTTAAAACAGTGTTCAACCCAGGTTATACAACGAAAAATCGTGGATGGGGATTAGGGCTATCGCTTGTAAAAAGGATAATCGAACAATATCACCAAGGGAAAGTATTTGTCAAACACTCAGAAATTGGGGTTGGAACAACATTTAGAATTGTACTCAAAAAAACAAATTAACAAGCCAAATTTGTTGTAGCTAAAGAGCTCTAACTACAATATTGTTAATAATTCAATTTTTTTTACATTGTTTTAAATTGTTTTTATAACTTTGCACGAAATTTTTTTTCGGAAAAATGAAGTTTTTGAATCAATATATTGTTCCTTTCAATGGTCTTGATAATACAGACTATGACTTTAATTTTACGATTACTGACGAGTTTTTTGCTTGTTTCGAAAAAAGTGAAATTAAAGGTGGAGATGTAGAGGTTGAACTTATTTTGACAAAAAAAACGCATTCTCTTGAATTAGATATTACTGTTAAAGGTGATGTAAAAGTAGAATGTGACAGGTGCTTAGATGAATATTACGAAGAGATTGAATTCAACAATAAAATAATGGTTGAATTTGGTGATGAAACGAACTTTGACACAGACGACGATTTTGTTTTATTGAAAAAAGGTGAAAATGAAATAAACATAGCACAGTTTATTTACGAATTTTGCCATTTTGCTCTTCCATTTACTCGCTATCACTACGATGACGAAAATGGCAATTCGGGTTGTAATCCGGAAATGCTTGCGATACTTGACAAACATCGTGCAACAAAAACAGAAGAAATTGCTGATCCCAGGTGGGCAAAGCTAACTGAGATAAAAAATAATAATGTTAAATAACTAAAATTACAAAACGATGGCACATCCAAAACGGAAAATTTCAAAACAGAGAAAACACAAACGCCGCACTCATTATAAAGCTAGTTTGCCTACTCTTGCAAAATGTTCAAACTGTGGAACAACTGTTGAATATCACCATGTTTGTCCAGAATGTGGATTCTATAGAGGAAAACTCGCAATTAGTAAGGAAGCTGTTGCAATCAGCTAATTATTGATGAACATCGGCATAGATATAAACGGCGGAGACTTTGCTCCTGATGAGATACTAAAAGGAGCAATACTTGCAAAAAAAGAACTAGGTGCTTCTAACACCCTTGTTCTTTTTGGCAAAGAAACAGAGATTCTATCCAAACTTAATTCTTGGGCAGAAAACTCTAACGACTATATCATTGTCAATTGCACCGAAACTATTGAAATGGGTGACGATCCTGTTAAATCATTTCTCGAAAAATCAAATTCAGAAATGGTTAAAGGCTTTACTTATCTAAAAGAAGGTCGCATTGATGGATTTGCAAGTGCTGGAAATACGGGTGCAATGCTTGTTGGTGCGAGCAAAATTATTGGACTTATCGAAGGGATTTTCAGACCCTGTATTTCTTCATATTATCCAAATAATGCTGGCAAAAACAATATAGTTATGGATGTTGGCATTAATGCTGACGCCAAGCCTGAAAATCTTTTGCAATATGCTCTTTTGGGAGACTTATATGCCAAGAACATTATGGGAATTGAAAAACCCCGAATTGCACTATTAAATATAGGCGAAGAAGAAAGCAAGGGAAATGTAAATGCTAAAGCAAGCTTTCAATTACTTAAACAAGATGATCGCCTTAATTTCATTGGGAATGTGGAAGGTGGCGATTTACACAAGGCCGAATTGGTTGATGTGATTATTACAGATGGGTTTACAGGCAATATTGTTTTGAAGCAAGCCGAATCCTTCTACAGTATTTTAGGAAGTAGAAAGATTTCCGACCCATATTTTGATAATTACAATTATGAAAATTACGGAGGAACTCCTATTCTTGGAATTAACAAAACCGTTGTTGTAGGACATGGAAAAAGCAGCAAAATTGCTGTAAAGAATATGATTCTCCTTACGGGAAACATAATTAAATCAAAATTATCCGAAAAAATAACAAAAGCTTTTGAATATGGCACAAATTAGAGCTGCAATTACGGGTGTGGGTGGTTATGTACCGCCTTACGTACTAACAAACGATGAATTGTCGAAGATGGTAGATACTACCAACGAGTGGATTATGGAGCGTATCGGGATTAAAGAACGTCATATCCTACTAGAAGAAGGTAAAGCAACGTCTGATATGGCTACAGAAGCCGTAAACCAACTGCTTGAGAAAACAAATACAAGAGCTGATGAAATTGATATGCTTATTTGTGGAACAGTTACTCCTGATATGCAATTCCCAGCTACTGCAAATATTATTTGTGATAAAGTAGGAATAAAAAATGCTTTCGGTTATGATATGAATGCCGGCTGCTCAAGTTTTTTATTTGCTCTAATAACAGCTTCAAAATTCGTCGAAAGTGGAACGCATAAGAAAGTTGTTGTTGTTGGCGCAGATAAAATGTCTTCTATCGTCGATTATAACGACCGCAACACATCTCCTATCTTTGGCGACGGTGCTGGAGCTGTATTACTCGAACCTTATACCGATGGTGTTGGTCTAATCGATTCTATTATGCATGTTGATGGCTCTGGTCGTCACCACCTTCATCAGGTAGCTGGAGGATCTCTAAGACCTGCAAATTTTGAAACGATTCTTCGTCGTCAACATTTTATCTATCAAGAAGGACAACCTGTTTTTAAAGCTGCTGTTGCAAATATGGCCGATGTTTCAGTTAGAATGATGGAAAGACATAATATTACTTCTGAAACTTTAAAATATCTCATTCCTCATCAGGCAAACATGAGAATTATTGAGGCCACAGCCCGCAGAATGAACATTGAAAAAGACAAAGTAATGTTGACTATTACGAAATTTGGTAATACAACTTCTGCAACTATTCCTCTTTGCCTATGGGAATATGAAAAAGAACTTATTCCTGGTGATAATATTATCATTGCAACATTCGGTGCCGGTTTCGCATGGGGATCAACCTATATTAAATGGGCTTACGATGGATCAAAGGTGGCAAGACAATAAAAATTATTTTTGAAATAAAATGCGCTTCAAAAGGAGCGCATTTTTTATTTCAAGTAACTCTCTCTTATTTTTGTTATGTCTTTTTGTAGACTAGCACTTTCTGGGCCATTCTGTTCAAGTTTAATAAGAGACTCTTTTAGTTCATTCAGTTGAGATTTATCATCCAAACAAGCAAATAATTTATTAATCTGAGATAAAATCTCAAAATGTGATTTTAAAATCTCCTGAATATACTCAGAATCAATATTGTCTTGAGAACTAAGTCCAACAAATGTCGTTTCAATCCAAAATCCTCCTAAAAACAAAGCACTTATACCATATTTTTCGTTACCTGCTAGTAAAACATTGCCTGCGTTTAGCAAACTGTCTACTACACCAAATAAGACTTCCTTATTTCCAAGGTTTGATTCAATCAGAGGAATTGTTTCGTTAAATTCCTTCTCGCCAATGGCTAATTTACCAGCTAAGGTTTGCACCGCTTCCAAGTATTCTGTACACAATTGAACCCTTTCAAAATGCCTCACATAACCAAGATCAGCAATGTACATTCCGAGAGCAACAGAACTCTCTTTTGAATTAAAATATTTGTTTGCTCCAAGTGGATCTAATAACTCATTAGCCTCAAACTTTGTATGCAATTTGTTAATTGTAAGAGAAATTTCGTTATAATCAGGAATTTGTGAATAAATGCTATCAAAACTTTTTACATCACCATTATATTCAACATCTTTAAACTCCTCCTTTACTTGCTGATACTCTTCGGAATTAACACAGCAAATAATTAGAAGCGAAAGAGGAATAAGCAATATTAGATAACTGGTTTTCATCAAGAGTACAAATTAATTTATTTCAATCTCATCAATAAAAAGCCACGAATCATTACCCGGACTTAGGTGCCAATCGGGAAGCTTTCCATAATTCTCGGCCTTAACCTTAATATACCTTGCCGAAGTGGCTTTAAGGCTAGCTTTAAATTCCTGCACCTGAACATTATAATCCTCATCCGAAACTTTTGACTTCGCCTCGAAAACCTTAGACCAGGAATTGCCGTCTTTTGAAACATAAAACTCTACTTCTTTCGGACAAAATATCCATGACTTAATATCCTGTAAGAAAGTAGCATTTATTGTTTTAATCTCTTTTACAACCAACAAATCTACGATGGCTTCAAAATCCTTACCATTATACCCCTGCCATAATCCACTCCGGAACCATGCCTCACCTTTTACGAAATCGATTAGTGCATTATCTCCACCTGCAGAATATTGTTGCGAATACTCGCTTAAAATCTTAATTGTTCTGTTATCTGGAATGTGTTTGTATTCGGCTCTAATGGTTTTACTTCGTTTTTTTCCATCTGATTCAGCATAAGCTTCGATTTGAGTATCCGAATTAAGAATTATTGGTTTAGTGTACTTTATCGGATTTTTTTCAATGTCGTCTTTTAATGAGTAATAAATTACAGCATCTTTATCGGGGCAACCAAGTGTTAGACTAACCGTATCGCGGAATGATCGCAATGGAAGATTTGTATATGGTATCGCTGTAATCATATTCTCAGAAATTTTTGAAGAATATACACTTTCATCAGAAATACCACGTTCCATAGCAGGTTTGGGTCCCATAAAGAACTCTAGCTTTCCACCTTTGATAATGTTTTGATGGGTGATGTAATTTTTGTCGTAAGTTCTACCATTTAGTTTTACTTTTTGAACATAAACATTCTTATCACTATTATTATGTGCAATAATTGTAAAATTTCGCTTGTTTTCAAGTTGAATCACTGCTGTGTCAAATATCGGACTACCCAAGTCATAGATTCCATTTGCCGGATTTACAGGATAAAAACCTAAAGCAGAAAACACATACCAAGATGACATTTGTCCACAATCTTCATTTCCACATAGTCCATCAGGTTTGTCGGTGTATAATTCTGCCATAATTTTACGAACCATATATTGTGTCTTCCATGGCTTTTTGCAATAGTTGTAAAGATAAGCCATGTGATGACTTGGCTCATTTCCATGTGCATACTGTCCTATTAATCCAGTTATATCAGCCTGACTATTTCCAGAGGTCTGGCTTTCCTCGTTAAACATCTGATTGAGTTTTTCTTCAAATTTGTCATCTCCACCATGAAGATCAATAAAAGTTAAGATGTCGTGTGGTACATAGAAACTGTATTGCCATGAGTTTGCTTCTGTAAAATTATAATTTACTTCGCGAGGATCGAATGGAGTTTGCCAAGCACCATTAAGTCGTGATTGCATAAATCCATTTTCTGGATTAAAGATATTCTTGTAAAACTGCGACCTCTCAATAAATTGATCAAAAACATCAGAATTACCAGTCTCTTTTGCAAACTGCGCAATACACCAATCGTCGAATGCATATTCTAAGGCCTTAGAAACAGACTCATGTTCTTTTTCAAGTGGGATATATCCATATTCGGCAAACTCACTTTTTCCAAGTTCGTCGGCAGTTGCAGAAGCTACCATTGCTTCAAGTGCAAGTTTGGTATCAAAGCTAGTTATCCCTTTAAAATACGCATCTACAATTACAGGAACGGAATGATATCCAATCATACAGCCGGTTTCATTACCTGAGAGCTCCCAGATTGGCAACTTTCCTCCATATTTATATTGGTCGAGAAATGTTTTTATGAAATCTAATGTTCGTTTCTGCTGTACTATTGTATATAGCGGATGTGTGGCCCTAAATGTGTCCCAAAGTGAAAAGACAGTGTATGTATCATGATCTTCGGATTTGTGAACTTTTAAATCTGTACCACGGAAAGAGCCATCAACATCGGAATAAATATTAGGGGCTGAAAAACTATGATATAACGCTGTATAGAAAACTGTTTGCTGTTCCTGACTGCCTCCATAAACCAAAATTTTACTTAGTTCCTTATCCCATGCTAATTTTGCGTTTGCCTTAACCTTTTCAAAATCCCAGTCTGGAATTTCAGCTTCAAGATTTTTTATTGCTCCCTCTTCGCTAACAGCAGATAAGGCAACTTTTACCAATAGCTCGGTATCTCCTGCATTTTCTACCTGAAGTACAATTTTACATTTATCTCCCGAATAAACTTTAGGCATTTTAGCAAATTCAGAACCACTCAACTCTGTCAATTCTTCTTCCGTAACAATTTTGTCTCCGTTAATATATTTTATCTCTGCATCATAATCGGCAATAGAAACAGGATTCGAAAAATCAGCCACAAAGTACAGAATTTGATCTGCCGCCCACGCACTTGATCTGCGCAAACCAACAATTCTGGTTTCACTCACTTGTTTAATATATGTTTCTATCACTTCATCTCGATGCTCGAGATCCAAAACAACATACTGATTTGAGTCAGCAGGAAAAGTGTATTTATGAAACCCTGTTCTTGGTGTAACAGTTAATTCTACATCGACATTAAAATCTTCGAGGTGCACTGCATAAAAACCCGGATTTGCTACAACACTTTCTTTATTATACTCAGAGGTATATCTGGTACTGTCGATATCGTTATTGTATTCGCAAAAGGGCAACATCAATATATCACCATAATCCGAACAACCTGTTCCACTTAAGTGAGTATGACTAAATCCATAGATAATGGAATCGCTATAGTGAAATGCAGAACAGCCATCCCAGCCATCAAGTCGCGTATCTGGCCCAAGTTGCACCATTCCAAATGGCATAGTTGCCGAAGGGTGTGTGTGTCCATGGAAATCTGTGCCGATTAAGGGATCAACAAGTTCTGACCGTGGCTCAGTAACCTGTATTGCGGTATTATAAAAGAATAATGCATAAATAAGAACAGCAGAGAAAACCACTGCCAAGCTAATTGGGAAAAATAATCTCTTCATATCAACAAATTTAAAGCAAAAATAAATTAATAATTGGATTTGAAACCATTATTTGTCAAGTGATTACAAATCAATGCCTAGACTGAACTATTCATAAAAATTCTATTCCGACATCAAATAGCCGTCGTACTAATCCTGTCCTCATTTTTTTCTTCCTTGAAATAGCTCGCTATTACTTCGTCGAAAAAAATTGCGAGTAGTCGTATTACTTGGCTCTTTGACGTCTCATAACGAAAGTTTATGAATAATTCAGTCTAGAAGAATGCTCTCATCTGAACTCCTCCTGTATGAATAATCTTAGTGTCGGCCGATTTACGTGCGTTATATGAAAGATTTAATTGCAAGCCGTTAGACAATTGTCTTTGAAAACTAAGGGACCATGTTAAGTTTAGTCCCGGCATAAGTCCTTCGAGCATTTCGTACGCAATCGCATCGTTAGTAGCTGCATTGTATTTGTAATAAATATAGTTGAAACTTGCATTAAGAGAGCCTTTCTTAACAGAACTCAATCGGTAATCAAGCCCTGCATCATTGATAATGAGTTTTTGAGCTCCACTGATATTTTCCTTCATTTTAATCGTGTATTTCAAAGATATTCTATTGTTCATATCAGGCTGAAAATTAATCTGCAACTCATTGTTTTGTGTCTCTATCTGATAATTTTTATTACTAAAAAATTCCGAATAGTATTGTTTGTCACCTAGTCCAGTTTTATTAAGAATTCCAAATTTCGAGCTGACATTATACCTAATTTGCAAAGTGTGTTGAAATACTTTACGGGTATCGAAACCAGAAATGAGCATTAGCTTATTATTGTTCGACTGCACTATATAATCGAATCCAAACTTTGGATTACCACGGTTAAAAGAAAAACTGTTTCTGACCGACGAAGTCATGCTTACCAAATTTATATCATCAATGTTTTTTGCAAAAGGATTTGCGTATTCCAAAAAAACAGCCGATGTGTTTTTCTGCGAAATCATATATGCAGCCTGATCAGAAAAACGACTCATCAATTTTCTTATTCCCGACTTATTACGCCATCTTACTTCTGGGTTTATGTTCAAACTTTGATTAATCTGATTTGAATATGTTTTTATGTAATCAGCTGTTGGATTTATTACTCTTATAAAATTAGCTTGATCAATAAAATTAGCTATCTCAAATTCATCCAATTCCTGAATTCCATTAGCATTGTAATCAGTCCAAGTAAAAACACCTTGACCTGGGGCAACTTCGATGTAAGAAAATTCTGTTTTTCGCTCTAGTCCAGAGCCAATTTCATAAAAATTTGTTGAGGAAATCGCACCTTTAAACAGTTTAAAACTATACTCTGCCCTACCTGTCATATTATTTTCGGAAGTGCCAGAGTATAGGCTAGTATCATTTACTTCAAGAAGACGATATGTAAAAATTGTATTAAAGCGATTTGCTGGATTTTTTTCGAAGCCTCCACCAACAGACAGGTCGTGCGATGTTGTAGAATTAATCATGCGATTATTTTTAGGCAACATATCCTTTCGATATTTGTAATTAATAATAAAATTTGTTTTCAAACTGTCAGCCGTCTTTACAAATGCCTCATAGCTGTTGAATCTGTAACTCGTTGCAGCAATACTATCATTTGCTCTTGCATTCCAAAGATTATCCTCAGAATTCTCGCCTAATCCGATATTAATGAATCTAAAATCCCTTGAAATCGACAAATTATGCCTTAAAAAACGAGTGTCAAAAAAGGAGGATTTACTGTTTAGCAAAGCTCCATTAAGAGATATATTCCATTTGTTAAATTTCAAATTAGATTTAAGTACATTTTGTAATCCTGAGTAAACCACACCATGATCGAGATAAGAGCTTTTAAACGAGGCTTTCCCTATCTTTTTATCAACAAATGAAAGTCCTCCACTTAAGCTATTTTCATTATTTGCAGAATAAAACGAGTTAAGGTTCCAATCTCTTGTATACTCAGCATTTCTAAAATTTTCTATCCCTCTGAAATTTTTATGTAAAAACTCGTAATTAAAATCAGCACCAAAATATCTGTCTTTAGTTTTAAGAAATATTTGCTCTACTCCTGTTTTTGCTGCAAAACCGGAATCATCACCACTATCCAAATTTGAAAAAGTATTTATGTCGTTTTTAGAGTATGCTAGCTCGAAATTAACTTTGGTCTTTTCGAAAACCTGAGATTCTGCTCCAAGAACCAACATTTGCACTTTTTTAGGAGTAATTATCTGTTTGTAAGGAATGTAGTCGCCTTGTGGGATGCCTTCCTCTGGTGCTACCCATTCATAAACACGACCGTTAGCAGCCGATACTCCTTTAACATAATTACCTTTATTTGGACCAGCATAAGCAAAACTTACTCGGTAATATCCAAGTGTTGGATTTACAGAATATATAAAAATAGAATCGTAAGTAAAACCATCAACAATAGTATCTGCAATCATATATCTAATTTCTCCTGTTTCGAAAGCAACAGAATCAAAACTAGGAATTAATGCAAGGTCAAGATTATCCCCAATTTCGCTTAATAGTTTTTTATCATCTATGCTTAAATCCTGATCAAAAGACTGGTTTTTATTATCACTTTCGTCATATACACTCATCCACAACTTTGTTTTGTCGAAACTCACAACATTTGAACCTGTAACTAAAAATCTTGTATAATTACGGTCAGAGTATTCGAATTCAACAATAATTCTCTTGTCCTTATTAATTGCCTGTTTTGGTGTAAAACTAAGTTCTCCAAGGTTATAGTCCATTGTATAATCAAAGTCGGCACCACGTGTCATCAAAATACCATCAATATATACCTTTTCAGTTCCAGCAAGAACAACAATATAAAGTTCATTGTTTGCCCCCGTAAGTTTATATGGTCCTTGATTTCCTTCAACTCCCTTTATTTCCTGACGATGGAACTTCCCTTTAGCTATAGCTCCACTAATTTTTGTTTCAACTTTAAATTCTTTACCCGATTTGGTTTTTTGTCCCCAATTTATCCCAATATCAGCACCTTGCGCCTTTTTATAGTAATTAAGAAAATAGCCAGTTGGTTTTTTCAACTCAAAATCGCCTGCTGTAAGAGAAATCTTGTCGTTGTAAAGCTTAATAAATACTTTGTCAAATTCCTGCAACTGCTGAGAGGTTCCGTCTGGCTGAATTGGAATATTATTATCGCTTATAGCAGCAAGTATAAACAAATCATCATTAAGTTTCCCATCGAGTTGCAGATTTAAACCTGAGTTTACGATAACATCCTGATTGTTACCAAAACTAATACCTCTCGAAATACTTCCTTTACGTGATAAGGAGGTCTGACTATAGGCGGACTTATAATCTTCGCGGCTAAAAACAAAATCGTATTCCGCATTTTCATTCTTTTCACCAACAAGAAAATCCTTCTTACTAAATAATGATATTGGTTTATAGTAGTTTACAGGAAAAACCTTGTATTTAATAGTGATTGTGTCAATAACTGGCATTTTATGAAATACGATAAGGGATTTTGAAAAATCGAAGTAGTAATCTACGTTAGTAATTGCAATTCCATTTTTATCATAAAAAGAAATACTTTCAGAAACAACACTAAGGGTGTCGAGCCAAATAGAGTCTGCAGTTGGAACAAAGCTTTTTTGTCTGAGATTTATCAGTGTCTGTGCCTGCATCGAAGACGCAAAAACAAGAAGAAACAATATTGTGAAGGCTCTTTTCAATAAACAAATTTACAATAAAAATAATCAATGATGAATATAACGTAAAAAAAGTTAATTTGTGATTAGCTTCGTCATTATAATAATGTAAAGAAATATTTTATCGAAAAACCTCCTTTTTCAAAACATTATTTCTACTTTTGCTACATAAAACAACTTAAATTTTAAAATCATGTACGCAGATTTTCAACAATTTTTACAGAAAGAGATTTCAGATATCAAAGAAGCTGGACTTTATAAGTCAGAAAGAGTAATCGTTTCTCCACAAGGTGCAGAAATCGAGGTAAGTACAGGAAAAAGAGTACTAAATTTTTGTGCCAACAACTATCTTGGTTTATCAAATAACCCTCAGTTGATTGCAGCAGCAAAACATGCCTTGGACACACATGGTTATGGAATGTCTTCGGTAAGATTTATTTGCGGAACTGGCGACCTTCACAAAGAACTAGAACGTAAGATTGCGGAATTCTTCGGTACAGAAGATACTATTTTATATGCTGCATGTTTTGATGCTAATGGTGGTGTTTTCGAGCCATTGCTAAACGAAAATGATGCTATCATCTCAGATTCTTTAAATCATGCTTCAATTATTGACGGAGTAAGACTTTGTAAGGCTCAACGATTCAGATATGAAAATGCAAACATGGAAGATCTTGAAAAACAGCTGATAGAAGCAAAAGACTGTCGTTTCAAACTTATTGTTACAGACGGTGTTTTCTCAATGGATGGCAATGTTGCTCCACTTGATAAAATACATGTGCTTGCAAATAAATATAACGCAATGGTAATGGTTGACGAGTCACACTCTGCAGGTGTTGTTGGGCATACAGGCCGCGGTGTTACCGAACATTACAATCTTAAAGGTAAAATTGAAATCATTACTGGAACATTAGGAAAAGCTTTTGGTGGAGCTATCGGTGGTTTTACTACTGGAAAAAAAGAAATCATCGAGTTATTGCGCCAAAGATCTAGACCATATTTGTTTTCTAACTCAATTCCTCCTCTTGTAGCTGCTGCTGGGATAAAAATGGTGGAAATGATGAGCGAAACAAACGAACTCCAAGATAAGCTTCATAAAAACACTGCTTATTTTATGGAAAGAATGAGTAAAATCGGTTTCGATATTAAACCAACAGCATCAGCAATATGTGCAGTAATGCTTTATGATGCTAAACTTGCCCAAGATTTTGCAGCAAAACTACTCGAAGAGGGTATCTATGTAATTGGTTTCTCATTCCCTGTTGTTGCTAAAGGTCTTGCAAGAATAAGAGTTCAATTGTCGGCAGCACATGAAATTGAGCATCTCGACAAAGCAATTGCTGCTTTTGAGAAAGTTGGAAAAATTACAGGTGTAATTAAATAATCTACTGATAAATCATAATGGAAAAGCCGGTTTTTAACCGGCTTTTTTATTTAGTCTTCATCATCGTCGTCGTCATCATCCTCAGCAGGATCATCATATTCATCCTTAAAGTCTTCTTCTTCTTCCTCAAAGGAATCACTCATATAATCCAACTCGGCATACTTGTCGGCAAATTCTTCTTTTGAAGTCTCCTTCAAAATACCGTCATCATCATAATCGTCGTCAGCAAAAATAATATCTTTTGCTTCCTGCGAGGTCATACGAACTAAATAGTATTTTTCGTCTGTTTCGAATGGCAAGGCACTAACTAACCTACCATCTTTGTTTGTAAACTGGATAAGATGCTGGCTGAAGCCATTTGGATATGTAAGTTTAATCTGTTCTTGAATATCCTTTGCTAACTTTTCAAAATCCTGTATTGCTCTCGGTTTATTTGTGCTCATTTGTTTAAAAGTTTGATTTAAAAATCAATATTATTTTCACGGTGTAAATGTGAGAAAAATATTTTATTAGATGAAAATATTTTTCGCTTTTTTTTTTAATTATTTTTACACAGCTATCGTTCAATAAATTTTTAGAAAATATTTTTAATAAAACGCTTAAATAATTATTACTACTATAATAAATATGCAAACAAGCTTAAACTAAATTTTAATATCTTTACACCAATGGCACAAATATTGTCTTTTAACGATTCAAATTCTATGATTATGAAAAAGATTTCACTCTTAGCAGCATTGTTTTTTCAGTTAAGTCTTGCTTTTTCGCAAGTTGATACAGCAGAGTACAATCGTTTACAGAGAGAATACGACAATTATATTCGAACCGAGAAAGCTGCTTTTGAAAAATACAAAGAAGATAGAGACAAGGAGTTTGAAGAGTTTTTACAAAAAGATTGGGAAAATTTTCAACTATTTGCTGCTGGCAAACCTTTAGAAATTCCTGGACCAACAAAAATTCCTGTTTTCGACAAAAAGAGAGAGATTACTAATTACAAAAAAATACCTTCAAAAAATATTACAGAGATACAACAAATCATTGTCCCAGAGTCGCAGATGCAGATTAGACCAATTCCAACGCCAGAAACACCTCTCCCTAAAAAAGACTATAATCTGGCAACTGTCGATTTTTACGGTAAGGAAATGAACTTTATTTACCATAAAAACATGGCATCATGCTTAATTACTAGTGTGTGCGAACCACAAATAGCGTGGTTCTGGTCCGAAATTTCACAGACCGATTACTACAGATTGGTTGAACAATTGCTCGAATATAAAAACAGTAACAATCTCAACGACTTTGCATACATGAAACTAGTAGAAAAAGTTGCATCTTACATCAACAATTCTCCTAATAACTCCAAACTTGTTACCTGGTTTCTACTTTCAAAGTCAGGTTATAAAATAAAGATAGGTTATACTGGAGATGATGTTTATTTGCTTGTACCAGTAGTCAATACAATTTATTCTTTCTCCTATTTTGTTTTTGAAAACATGAAATACTACATTTTCGATTCAAAGGCAAAAATCAGCAACATATACACATACCCTCAAAACTATCCAGAGGCTAATAGAATTATGAATTTTGACATTTACAAAGCTCCAATTCTAGGAAATGAAATCTTAAATAGAAAACTAGATTTTAGTTACGAAGATAAGGACTACACCTTCAACATAAACTATAGCAAGAATCTTATTGATTTCTACAAGGACTATCCACAGGGAGAAATTCAGATCTTTTTTAATGCAGGAATCTCACATTACACAAAAGAATCATTAGATAGGAATCTGGATACACTAATTTCGGGTATGACAGAAATTGATGCTGCAAACTTTCTTCTAAACTTCACTCAGAATGCATTTAGTTATCAAACAGATGGAGAGCAGTTCGGTTACGAAAAATTCTTTTTCCCCGAAGAGATATTCCACTATGCCTCTGCCGATTGCGAAGATCGTTCAGTTTTCTTTGCTTTCCTTGTTAATGAATATCTTAGATTACCTGTTGCGGGCCTCAGCTACCCTGGACATATCGCAACCGCTGTAAGATTTTCAGAAACCACTCCAGGATTGTATTTTTTAATCGAAAACGACAAATACGTTATCTGCGACCCAACATACATTAACGCTCCTGTTGGAGCATGTATGCCTGAATTCTTAAAATCCGATGTCAATATTGTCAGATTAAAAAATACGCAGATTAAAAGTACAACCGAAAATAAAATCTGGGACAAAATGCACGCCAAGGGAATGTTTAGAACAAACTACGAGAACAATCTTGTTAAAATTGACAATAACTCGTGGTATCTAACCGGCCTCATGGACAGCATTGCTGAGTTACCCACAAATATGCAAGTTGCTAGCAGCAGTAAGGAAAGACTTTTCATCGCTAATGTTGACGATGATGCTAACATATTATCTGTAGAAGTTATTACTGGTGATGGTTTACTTATGCCAATTGGAATTGCATACGCCGACAATAAAATCTATCTATCAGGATATTACAGTAAAACCCTAAAAGTTGGTGATGTCGAAATAACCTCGACATACGACCGTGAGCTATTTATGGCAGCTTTTGATATGAATAATAAAAATCTATGGTTACGAAGCAGTGGGATTGTTCACGAAGAAGAGACTGCAAATTTGTTCTTTGCAGTAAATTTCGATAAGCAAGGAAATTTTATCAGCAAAGAAGATATTTCTGAACAAAGTTTTGAACTACAGAAGCCTATTGACGCAAGTCAAACAGATAAAATTGTAGTATATGGAAAATATGAAGGTAAAAACGCCCAACTTTCAGAAACAACAATTTACGATAAAAAAGACTCATACGAATATGCCGCAACCTTACAAAGTCTTACAACTAAGTACATATCGCAAAACTACAATAAAAATGCGGCTGGATTATTTGCTCTTCTTTCAATTTTACAGAATGGTAATATAACTATCAGTGGGAAAGAATTAGTAGCTTCAATTTTATCAATAAACCCAGACTTTAAAGAATCTTATCCAAAATTATATAAAGACATTAGAGATATTACCAAACTAAAAAGTAAAAACGGAATAATAACTATTAAAACTGCAAATCTTGACAACTTTTCATTCGCTGGTATTACCATAGAAGATAATGCACAAATAAACATACGAAATGTAAAGAAGTCAAACCTTGAAGTTATTGTTCTATCTGGCATTTATTACTCGCCTTTTATCAAAGAATACGAGGTAAACTATATGCGCTTATACAAGAACTCTGGTGACATAATGATAGACTATGACAGCGACAATGACCAAAAAGATATTAATATTAAGAAAGATTTACTAAAATGATTTATATTTGGAACGAATTTAAAACTTATTGATTATGAAGAGATTATTTACAATTACTGCAATAGTGCTCAGCTTAGCTCTTGTTTTTGGAAGCTGCGCATCGAAAAGATATACAAAGAAAGGGCTTAAACTTGAAGCTCTAGGTCAATATTCTGAATCTGCCGATATGTTTTATCAGGCAGTCGTAATAAAAAAGACAAACCTTGAAGCAACCGCGGGATTGAAACGCACTGCACAGATGACCCTGAGTAAGAAATTATCAGAATTTAATCAGGCTTATAATAACGAAAACAACAAAGAAGCAGTTTATTATTATCAAGATGCAAAAGCATATTATGATAAAATTACTGCTATAGGAGTGGAATTGAATTTCCCTTCGTTTTATGTTGACTATTACAACGAAGTAAAAGACACTTACCTTGAAGATCGCTATTTTGATGGTTCCAAGTTACTTGATGAAGAAAAGTTTGCTGAAGCTGAAACAATCTTTCGTGAAATTGTAAAACTTCAAGAAAATTACAAAGATGCAAAAGACAAACTTATCACTGCTACAAATGAACCAAAATATCGCGAAGCATTACGATTAATGGATAATGCACTTTATCGCAAGGCTTATTATGCTTTTGACAACATTATTAAAGCTGCTGGAGCATACAAAAGCTCGTACGATTTACAAAAGGAATGTCTCGAAAAGGGAACAATGACCATAAGCATTGCTGCAATAAAAAACAATACAACAACAACCGGTATTGAATCTATTTTGGAAAGTAAAATAATAAGCGGTATTCAGGCTTCTAATAATCCTTTTATTAAGCTTATCGACTCTCAAAATCAATATAGAAAAACATTTGATAGTAATGTTGAACCTACAAGCGTACAAAAATTACCTACAGCAATCTTAAACTGCGAAATTGCAAAGTTTGTTTACAACAAAGGACAAAATCAGGAATTCGAAAAAAGAGGCTATTTAAGAAAAAAGGTGAAAGTTCTTAATCGGGAAACAGGTGAATATGAAACAAAAACCGAATATGATAAGGTTACATACAAAGAGTATAAAATGACTAGAACTCTTGATATGACGGTAACATATAAACTTATTGACGGAAAAACTCATGTTATCTATAAAACAAACACAAAGACATTGCAAACCAAAGACGAAATTTATTATGCAAAATTTACTGGTGACGCAAGCAATCTTGTTCCTGGCTACTGGAAAGATATTAAAACTACAAGCCCCGAAGATTATATAAACGATAACCCCAATGCTTTGAAAGAACTAAACAATTTATTAGGAGCAAGATCCCAGATTAAAGACTTTGAAACTCTCTCTGGCGAAGCAACTGATGCGGCAGCACAGGATATTTCAAAAGCTGTTATAGACTACGTAAATGAAAACTAAAATTGTCATGAAAAAGATACAGATATTGATATTTTTGCAACTTGTTGTATTGATATCTTCTTGTCAGATAGGCAAAAAGCAGACTTATGAGAAAAAGCCGATGCCCGAATGGGTTATGACCAAACCACAAAATTCGATGTATTATATTGGCGTTAGCTCGGCACCAAAAAAAGGCTTTTTGCCCGCTGACTACATGTCAAATGCACAACAAAAAGCTTTAGGAGACTTATCTTCGAGTATCTCGGTAAAAATCGAAAGTACATCTGTTTTATCAATTATTGAAAGCAATTACAACATTAGCGAAAATTTTAGCAGCGAAATTACAGCTTCTACAAATCAACAACTCGAGGGATATGAGCTTGTTGACACATGGGAAGACGAAAATTATTATTGGGTGTATTATAAGCTGTCAAAGTCACAATATGCAATGCAAAAAGAAGAAAAGAAACAACAAACAATTCTTGATGCAAAAAACAAATACTATCAGGCTACAGAATTAATGGGACGCCAGCTTCATTACAATGCTTTTCAGTTTTATGTTGAGTCTCTCACCGCATTGAAACCATATTTAGGAGAAAGCACACTTACAGATATCGAAGGAGAAGAAAAAGATCTTGGGAATGTGGTTTTCACTGCTATCGCAGATTTTGTAAACGACCTTAAAATCGAATTTGACACCTCCGAGATATATGCAAAAAAAGGCGTAGAAATAAACCCTGATATTTTTTGCTTTACTATAGTTGATAAAAACAATTATCCTGTTTCAAGTATTCCTGTAAAAATTAATTTTACTGGTACTGGATTACTAAGAAACTCTGAAGTTTCCAGCAATGATGGCAAGGTATTTTGTGCTCTTAAAAAAATTAAATCTGCGCCAAATACCGAAACATTGTCTATCAGTATTGATATGGTTAGCTTTTCGAGAGCAGCAAAAGATCCAATGATTCGCAGTTTAATAAAAGGAATTCCTGCTACTGAAAACAAAGTAAGAGTTAACGTTGAAAAACCATACTTACAGATTGTATCAGACGAGAAATCTTTTGGAGAACAAAGAATAGAAACCAGACTGAAAAACACCTTCGAGGGTTTACTAAGCAGTGAATTTATAATAAGCTCCCAACTAAGACCAGACTTTGTGCTAAAAATTACTAGTAACACTATCGAAAACGGTCAGTATTACGGTGAATATCAAGCAACTATCAACTACACTATTGATCTCACAGACAGTAGAGGCAACGTTATTTACCGTAAAACCTCGTCTGGTGATTATACTGGTAGCGACTTTAAAGCAGCAGATAGCAAGGCTTATATAGAAATATCAAAGTCTATAGAAAGAACTATTGTTCGAGAAGTAATAAGTTCTGTAAACAAATAAATTCTATGTCAGTTTTAATGAATTACGCCATGTTTCCAACCGATAAAGGGAGCAGTGTAAGTGAATTTGTATCCCGAATAGTAAAAATGGTTTCCGAATCGGGCTTCGATTATAAGCTTACCGCAATGGGAACAATTGTGGAAACCGAAACGCTTGAACAAGCCCTCGAGATTGTAAAGAAATCGTACGACCTACTCGAAAACGACACACAACGAGTCTATTGCAGTGTAAATTTCGATATTCAGACCAATAAACCAATTGGCAGATTGGAAGGAAAGGTGAAATCGGTTGAGGAGAAACTTGTAAATAAATAATAGAAGAAATATTGATTGATCACTTCACAAAAGCACAAAAAAAAAGCCACCCCAAAGGATGGCTTTTTCAATAACGATATTTTTACTTCTCAGAAGTTAGATTTATCTTAATATAGTTTTTCTTATCAAAATACTTAACAGCAGCTGCTTTCATGCTTTCGATAGTAATCTTTTCTATCATAGCATTATAATTCTTATAATCATCAACAGTAATGTTTTGCTCATTGTATTCCATCAACAATCTTTTCCAGTATGAGTTTTCTTTTACGTTAGTTTCAAACTCGCGTTTTTCTTTCTCAACAACTTTCTGAATGTCGGTAGCATTAAGTCCGTCTGTCTGTAATGAATTAATGATATCAAATATTTTGCCGCGCAATTCCTCTTCTCTTTCAGGGTCGCAACTAAAGAATATAGTTATAACGAAACCTTCATAAGAAGTTTTAAAGCTTGATGGGTATGCACCAATGGTATAAACTCCACTCTCTTTTTCACGTATGTCTTCGAGCAAACGAGTTGATAAAATCTTACAAATAGCATCTAATTCTAAACGATTATAAGCAGTGTATTCAAAAGATCCATGAAAATTTATTACCTCCATGCATTTGGCATCTTTGCCCTTGGTAACTGTCTTCTCGATTACTCCCTTAGGTGTTCTGATTCCAAGGTCAACAAAAGTTTCGTTCTTTTCAACCACTGGCAAAGATCCTAGATATTTTTCAATAAGTGGTTTAGCAGTTTTAGGATCAACATTTCCTACAAAATAGAAAGTAAAGTTACCTGGATCGCTAAAGCGCTGATTGTAAATATATTTTACTCGTTTATAATTTGCTTCGCTAAGAATCTCTGGAGTTATTGGACGTTTACGAGGATGATTTCCACTCATTGTCCAACGCATAGTATCCGACCATGCCGATTGTGGGTCAAGCATAGAGTTTTCGAGCATACCCTTTTCTTTATTCATATAAGAGTTGAAAGCTGACTCGGAAATTCTTGGTTTAGTAAACGAAACATGAATCATTTGAAGTAACAATTCGAAATCATTTACAACACATGAACCACTAAAGCCTTCTGAAATCTCACCAATATAAGGTTGGAGATTAGCATTTTTACCAGACATATACTTTTGCAATTCTGCTTTGTCAAAATCACCCAAACCGCTTTCCATAGCGATGTCTGCAGCATATTTGGCGCTGATATCATCTTTTTGATCATACAATGAGTAGCCACCAAGACTTTTTGCTTCAAACAAGATTTCATCCTCTTTAAAGTCTGTGGTTTTTATTACAACTTTAACACCATTGCTGAGAGTCCAAGTCTCGAATCCAAGATCTTTGTTTTTAGCTTTTTTTGCTACTTTACCTTTAGCTGGTAAGCTTGCGATAAGTGGTTTGTCGGATACTTTGTCAACATAAGCGTCAACTTTTATTTTTGATGCGTCCTGATACATTTTAAGAACTTCTGCTTCTGTAGGAACAACAACACCTTCTTTTTCTGGAGTTAACACCACAATAACAGCATTTTCATTTGTAACCATTTTTGCAGCAAAAGCATTGATTTCTTCAATTGTTATTGTAGGAATATATTTTTTGAATAATTCATATTCATACTCAATTCCAGGATATGGCGCGTGTGGAGCAAGGTAATTAGCCTTATATTCTTCTACATAATCTGCCGATTTTTGTTTGTCGCGCTCATTGTACATCTTCTCAATATTTTTAAGAAGCGCAGCTTTTTCTCTTTCGAGTTCAGTAGTGGTAAATCCGTGTTGTTTCATTCTTTCGTTCTCCATAACAAGAGCTTCCATAGTTTTCTTCATGTCGTTGTTTTGAACAACTCCAATACTAAGATAAACAGATTTTGGTCCGATAAAATCGGTGTATGCTGCAAAGCCTTGAGCAAATGGTGGATTTTCTAACAATGTAAGTTCTGCCAATCTGTTCGAAATCATTGAACTGAACAACATACTAACCATATCTTGGCGATAATCAGCAACAGTAACTTTTGGAGTCATTGGATGTTTGTAGAAAATCTCGATCATACTAACAGGAGATTCAGGATCCGAAGCAACACATACTAAAGTTTCGCTATGGTCTGGAATGTCAGCATAAACTCTTTCGCGAGGATTTGCCTTTTTTTCAATTTTCCCAAACAAGTCTTTAACCTTTTGTTCCATCTCTTTTGCATCAAAGTCTCCAACAACAACAACAGCCATTAAATCTGGACGATACCAATCCTTGTAAAAACGACGTAGAGCATCAGGCTCGCATCCATCAACAACCTCCATGGTTCCAATAGGTAGTCTTTCTGCATATTTTGAATTATGAAACAATACAGCTAAAAATTTTCTCTGCATACGGTCCATTGCACCTTGTCCCATTCTCCATTCTTCATGAATAACGCCTCTTTCTGCATTGATTTCTTCTGTCTCGAGCGATACCTGAGACGCCCAATCAAACAACACAAGTAAGCCTTTATCAACAAACTCAGGATTATCAGTTGGAACTTTAATTCCATAAACAGTTTCGTCAAAGCTAGTGTAAGCATTGATTTCTGGACCGAATTCCATACCTAAAGATTCTAAGTAATTTATTAATTCATGCTTTGGGAAATTCTTTGTTCCATTAAATGCCATATGTTCATTAAAGTGAGCCAAACCTTGTTGGTCGTCATCTTCCATTACAGAACCTGCATTAACAACAAGTGTGAATTCGGCACGTTTTTCAGGTGTAGGGTTTGACCTGATGTAATACTTCATACCATTATCAAGAGTTCCTGTAAGAACTTTTGAATCGTTAGGCAGTTTGTCAGTTAGCTCCATGCCCTGAGCAAAAACTGAAGAAATGCTGATTATTAAACTCAGCAATACAAGTGATAGTTTTTTCATATTGGTTACTTTGAAATTTAAATTTGCGAACAAAATTAAAAAGATAATCCTTAGTTATCTTATTGTTGTTGTATTAATGCTTAAAATTTTGTTAAACTACTGCTTACAAAATAATATTCTGCAATTATTACAAGCTTTATTGCTCTAAGTAGAAATTAAAAGTGAAATTAAATTGTGGTACTAAAAACTATCTCAGTAAATACATTTTACCAATTTCCTTTTTAAAGAAATCATCTGCTTGGGTAGCTCTTAGGTCGATATCTTCGCCATTTATTTTTGCCTTAACCTGATAAAAGTAAACGCCATTTGCTAACTGATCTCCATACATATCTTTGCCATCCCAAGCATATTCAGTAATATTCTTACCTATTCTTATTGGTCCTAATTCGTCAATAAAAATTGTCTTTACCAATCTGCCAGTAACAGTAAAAATTTCTATCTGAAGTTCGTCTGGAATTTCACTTCCAGTAAGTTCAAACACAAATCTAGTACTTGACGAGAACGGATTCGGATAGTTTAACAATCGAGTTATCGATGATTGGGTAATAACTTCAAAATCAACTACATAATCATTTGCCCCAGATTCATTTTCGGACATATCTTTTGCCTGAACCCTAAGCCTATATGTACCATCCGTTGTAAAGATTGGGTTATAAGTAATCTTACAAGAGTTTTCAGGCAAATCTGCTGGTATCCACTCGAGTGTTTCTCCAGGAGTGCTTGGATTAGTAAAGTAAACCCTTCGCTCTGTTCCCGTTAGTAAATCCGTAAGGTAAATTCTGAAGAGGGAAGTATCATTCAATGCAAGATATTGATTCTCATCTTTGAGCTTAATCAAAATCTCTGGTTTTGCCGACACTATTTCTCCATTCATAATATACCTTCCGTCGAAACTCACATCAAGCAATGGATTTGTTATGTCGCCCTGTACATAAAAGTACTTAACCGCAATATTGTTGAAATGATGCTGCTCATTCTGAAAATAGGCTCCTGTTGTTTCGTTAATGGGATTATATTCAACCCAGATACTGTTAAGTCCAGTGAGATTTAGACTTGAATATGTAATGGTATCTAAAATAATATCCCCTGCTGGATGATTTCTCAACTTACGTTCGTCAATAATAGTAATTTCATTATTATTGTCCTGTAACCAGAATTTTACATTCAGGCTGTCCATATCAAAGTTGCTGATATTTTTAGTTGCAACTGCAAATTTTAGTTCATCACCTTCCTGTAGTGTATCACAACAGAAATAAAATCCAGATTTTGGATCGATTGCTGTTTCGGGAACACCCAAAAATCTTAATTGCCAATTGATAAGTTGCGCAGCTGTTTTGTCCGTAGCGTCTTTCGAATAAAACTCCAATTTCAGATTTGGGTAAATAGTATAATCTATTGAATCTTCTAGTCCAAAAATTTCATAAGTATCGGGAACAATATCTTGCATCACAAGTGATTCATTACCAGAATTATCAATACCATAAACTCTTAGGCGAACATCGTCATCTGAAGGCTCCTCAAGTGCTGTATGCCCCCAGTTCAGCGACTGCCAAGAGTTAGATGGTCCAACAACAACACTGGTTATAGTTCCATTATCAAACTCCCTAAAAAGGTCAACATTTAAATCAATACCTTCACCTGCAAATGTTCCATATTGCTCCTGTGTTGATGATGGAATTCCTTTTTTAGTAAAGAAAATGTATGGATTTCCATTAGCTACATTATTTAGGTTAACCGCTCCCAAATCTATAAATGTTGTCTTTAGACCAACAGGCCAATTCGAAAAATTTCCGTTTCCCCACGAATACGCAAGAAGATAATAACCATCTGGCACACTGTTTATCATATTGTTCATCGAATCAAGGCCAACCGAACTAGTACTAAAAGAGAAGAAATAGCTTGGTCGATTACTAGAAAAGCACTGAGGGAAATTCCCCTGTCCATAGTCGGCAATATCTGAAGGCCATGCTAGAATTGTTTCAGGATCTATAACAACCAACATCATTGAGGCAGCTGTTCCACAATTACCAAAATCGCCAAGACCATTATTTAGTGCACCATCGAGCGACCAGCCTACTGCTGTGTATCCATCTGTCCAATAGTGTCCAGTGTTGTGACAATGCAATTCTTTTGGATAATCGACATAAGAGAACTTTCGGGCAGGACGATCATAAATAATAAAGTTAAAATCGTCTTCCTTAAACTGGAAGAAATGAGCCTGCGACCAACCCTCTTCGCCCTCAATATAGATAAATGAAGATTCCTTCCACACCAAACTATCTACATTACTATGATCGCGAGCAATTCTCCAGAAGTAAACCCGATTTTCAACAAGATCGAAAGGTAATTCCCATGATACTAAACCGCCATCACTATAAACCGTGGTCTCGGTTAGCATAGGACTATTGAACAAATCGGTACTATCGATTTGGAATCTGTATCCTGCTACATCAAGAAATGGATCTCCAGTAGATGCAATCAAACTCACATCTTTATCAGGATAAATTGCATATTTATAAGGATAGATTGGGAATAAATCACTGGTTTTAATTAGAAATGCAATTGTTACTTGATTATTTGTCTCATCAAGCTCATCAATCTGTCCAGCAGCATCATCAAATACTGTTAGGCTGTTAATACCTGGCCCATTAAGCCTGTCAACTGGCATTTTTACAAATATTGTATCCAGATAATTACAGCCATAAACTGGAATATTATATTCAGTAGAAGTTCCATCCGGCAAATTTCTACTTAGCTTTACTAAAAAGGTATCGCTGGTTGCTCTACCGATATTTTTCACAATAATTCTAACATCAAAACTATCAATAACAGTTGTTATTTCATCTGGGGAGAAGCTAACTAATGATGGTGTTATGATAAGATCTGGCTTTTCGTGAGAATTAATTATTAATGCAGGATCACCATGTAGTGTAAACTCATGGCAAGTAATTTCCAAACTTGGATTATCTGGATAAATATTTTGAATGTATTTAATTGAATTTATCATTTGAACCGAAATCGGCAATCCGTACTTTTTATAAGCAAGATTCTTGTAAAGTTCCGTCGAGTAAATATTTAAGTATGATGCGATTCCATCTCCCACAGACGCTAAAAATCCTATTGAACCTTTCTGAACAGAGTTGACCCATTTTTCACTTATACTACTCTCATATCTCTGATGTATATCGCCAGAAAAACAAGAATTAGCAAGGATAAACGGATATTTTCCAGTATTCTCATAATTCTCTGGGTAATCTATATCCTGATCAAAGCCAGAAGCAGACGCATGTCCAAAGAATGTCATTAGACTTGTTCCGTTGTTTATCAGGTTTCGAATAGAGTCTGATTGCGTAATTTGTATTGGCTCTGAAGAGTTTTTCAAAAATGTACTAACCTGTGCTCCAAATAAGGTATCTTCGATAATCCTCTCATAATTTTCTAGATAACCTGCAAAAGTTGATTGTTCTGATACGTTAGCACCTCCTCCGAAATGAGCGATAGTTTTCATCCATTCTGCAGTTGGATTTGATTCATATTCAACTATTTTGTCTAAATAATCAAGAACACCCTGTCCAGTTGAAGCACTCAGTCTACCTGTACCAAAAAGTGGTTCGTAAACGGTTTCGTCAAGCCCTGCTGTAAGTAGGTTATCACTCGAAGGGTTTCCAGCAGAAGGAACAAGAATTTCGGCATACACTTCGGGAGAATTTC
Organism: uncultured Bacteroidales bacterium; assembly: GCA_964579045.1. Lineage (GTDB taxonomy): Bacteria > Bacteroidota > Bacteroidia > Bacteroidales > ML635J-15 > Bact-19. The sequence continues at coordinate 26,378 of CAZOHR010000005.1, forward strand.
TAGCAAGTCGATAATGCACCGACTTTCCGATAAGAAACATAATTCTCGGTTTCGAAGAAATTTCATTCAACAACTGGCAGTACCTTCTTATTGCTGCTGGATGCTTGGACACGCCGTAAGCAAACTGGTCGTAAAGCTGGTCTATATCTGCCAAAACAACATTATAACCAGTTGAGCTTCTGTAATCAGCATATTGTTGTGCCTCATCCATAAGGCTGCTGTGCGAGATAATTAGATAATCGGCATTTGGATAAAGTCCAGCATAATCAACAAATTTATTATCTTGGCTAATCTTGGTTATTCTGTCAACAGATTTTATTCCCGCTTGATTTGAAAGCACTAAAAACCTTTCACTTCCAGTATAATTTACCAGAGTTTTTAATACCCCACCTGTATTTTGAACAGCAATTCTCTCGTGATTTTCAATATCGTAAAGATAAACTGTTGAAGTTGAAATAAAATTTGAAATTTCGAGATAGTCTTTTGCTGCAGAAGTATTTTGAGGCAAGTAAAACTCAAAATAGTTTAGGTTCTCAAAATTAAATGTATGAGGATATTTAATATCGATGTAAGAAACAACATTTCTATCGGTAACATCCGGCTGGGTTATATCATTCGAGCTAAAAACAAACTGAATTGAATTGCTGAGTTGGGATGAAGGAAGAGTGATATTCTCTTTTACAACCTGATATCCGGTATATGTTCTATCTATGCGAGTTTGCCCGAGGAAATCTACTTTGAGGTGATGTGGCACATATGATGTAACCTGATTTGCTGGCGCTCCAGCTACCGCAATCTCAAAATATGCATTTGCAGAACCCGAATACAAAGATGGAACTGCGATTGTCTTTGTTCTAGGAGCATCTTCCGTAATTACAGATGCATCAAACCAACCTTCGCCTTCGGTAAATACACTTCGAGTAGAGCCCCAAAAATAAGAGCCAGTGTAGTTCGTTCTTAAATCGCGATAGCAATAGGATTGGGCATTTCCGATATAAGGAGAATAATCCGTAGAATTTTGCGAAGTCATTCTACGGTTAGAAGTCGAGAAATTCCATGTGAGAAAATAAGCAGATGTGTCACTGTAAAAACTATAATCTGGATTTAGTTGATTGTTAGGGTTGTCGAAAAAGTCAAGATCAAGTTCACCACGATTTCTTCTGCCGTAAAACTCTATATAACCAGACGGGTCAAAAACCCCAGTAGATCCTTCACCTTGAATAAAAATATATTGCTCTTCTCCATTATGAAAAACTTGTATACCACGAGGATCTATCAAATGTACAGGTATCCCAGCAGCCAAAAGTGTAGAATACGACATTCTGTAAATCCCATCTTTACTGACATGAATTTTGAAGTATTGCTGATCATAGTCAATCCAGTTGTTACTACCAGTTTGAGCTGTTGAAACTACCGAAAATCCCAAAAGAACAATTATACAAATGAAGAAATATTTTATTGTCTTGTTCATTTGATAAAAATACAAAAAAAAACTATGTGAAGAAAAAATTATTCTTTGGTTGCAAATAATCCTTGTGAGTTGAACCGATAACTAAGTGAAAAAATATGCGAATACAGAGCAATACTTTGATTACCGATATCTGTTAATGCATAATCAAGTCTAAAACCATAAAGGTTGAGGCCAACTCCGATATTTGGTTGCCACGAAAAAGATGTAGTATTATCAAATTCTGGAATCTGTTGAAAATTATTTACCCCAGCTCTAGCATATACCAATTTTTTAAAGCCAAATTCCAAACCAAAACTAGGATCAACACTTACTAAATTAGATTTTATAAGAGTATTCCTTTTACCGTCAGTGGTAGTTTGCAAACCCAATTCGGAATAGAGTGAGAAATTATCATTAATATTATACATATACCCTGCACCCAGAAGCAGTCTTGGTAAGGTAATTTCTAAACCATTCTCTGGAACCTCGTTTCCGGTTGCCTCAAATACATCTCTCAATAGTTCTTGATTAAATTTCCATGCGTTAAAAGTAGAAGTTGCGTCACGTAAATTTGCTCCGAACTTCCAATTCTTCAACTGATACTGAGCCGCCACGTCAAATCCAAATCCCCAAGCGTTAGCGAAATCACCTGCATTTCTTCTGATAAGTTTAACATTTCCGCCAACGCTTAAGCCGTCAACCGGCAGTACTCTAGAATATGTAAATAGAAAAGCATAATCAGCAACTGAGAAAGAAGATATTCTGTCGTATCGAATATTTCCATCACTATCAATTAGGTCTAATGTATTTGGGATATCGTCAACGCCAAAGCGAATCATCGAAATACCCGCGGCAGATTTATCGTCAATTTTATAAGATGCTCCAATAAAATCAAATTTTGCTATACCTGCAAAATATTCTGAGTGCATTGCTCCAACTTCAATCTGTTTGTCAAGTTTGTTCAATCCTGCAGGATTCCAGTACACTGAATTAATATCATCAACCGAAGCAATTACAGAGTTGCCCATCCCTAGTCCACGTCCACCAATACCGATAGCCAGAAATTCATTGCTATATTTAGGTGCAACCTGAGCAAACAAAGAATTTGATGCAAATAATATAAATATTAGTACTTTTGTCGTCAGTTTCATAAATGAAATTTTTCAATTAACAAAATAACAGTATTAATTGTTAAATATTGCTAAAATACGGAAAAAAGTTTAGTGTACTTAAGTGTTTTTATATTTTTTACGAAGGAATTTAAAATGTTGTCTTGGCAAGAAGAAATAAAACACTGCAAAAAAACTTTTGTGGATAAAAAATAATTTGAAGAATATACCAATGAAAATATTTAAAGCAATACCTTCATTCATTACCTCGCTCAATCTTGCATGTGGCGCTGCGGCTGCGATTTTCGCACTACAGGGAGAAACAAAATTGGCTGTAATATTGATTCTTGCAGCAGCCATATTTGACTTCTTTGATGGATTTGCAGCCCGATTATTAAAAGCAGTGTCGGAATTTGGTAAACAACTCGATTCATTAGCCGATTTAGTTAGTTTCGGTTTTGCACCTGCTGCGATACTCTATTATCACATCGAGAGCAATGCAATTTTTCCAAAATATTTTGCCTTTTCAGTGATATTGATTGTAGTTTTTTCGGCATTACGTTTAGCCAAGTTTAATATAGACACTGAGCAAAAAACCGAATTTAGGGGCTTACCAACACCTGCTTCAGCACTATTTATCGTCTCTTTGCTGTATCCTAGCGAAGGTAATATTGTCAACCTAGCAGCATTAATTACAAACCCTTACATTGTTGCCAGTATAGTTATTTTACTACCGATACTTATGGTTTCGAGAATAAAATTATTTTCTTTGAAGGTAAAATCATTGAGTTTTAAAGAAAACATTTGGCAAATTATATTGGCAATCTCGGCTATCAGTTTGTTAATAATTTTCGAGATACCCGGATTAGCATTTACTATAATTTTATATCTTGCACTCTCAATTTTAAAACAAATTTTTCAGAAAGCGACAATAAAATAATAACAAAAACTAATAGAAAAATGAAATTTCTCGCACAGATTAATGTTATGCCATTAAAGGCATTACTTGACCCACAAGGTAAAGCTGTAATGAGTTCAGCAAAAAAAACCGGATTTGAGTTTATTTCGAATGTTCGAATTGGAAAACACATTGATGTAGAACTTGAAGCAGATTCTAAAGAATCGGCAGCAGGAAAAGTGGATAAAATGTGTAAGACTATCCTTACAAATCCTATCATTGAGTCGTATGAATTCAACATTTACGAAATTTAAAAAAACTATTGCACAGTAAAAAAACAGATTGTATATTTGCAGCCTCAAAATGGTGATTGTAGCTCAGCTGGTTAGAGCGCCGGATTGTGGTTCCGGAGGTCGTGGGTTCGAACCCCATCATTCACCCAAAAGCAAGGCTTCGCAACAGCGAAGCCTTTTTTATTTCTCATTGCGTCAGAAATGCAATTTCTGTAAGCATATGAGAAATAAAAATAAATGCGAGCATCGCGAGCATTTGCTTTTGACAGCTACCCCACCAGGGCTTAACAAAATTTCTCCAGAAATTTTGTTAACTAAAAGTTTAATTCTCAAAAACATTGCGTCAGAAATGCAATTTCTGTAAGCATATGAGAATCCTAGACTCTCCGCATTATTAAACTGAACATTTTAGGTTTTAACTTTTAATAAAAAAAACTATTTTTGCCGTTTACAATTCTTTACGATTGCACAAAAGCATTGGAATTTTACAAGTTTTGACTAAATTACATAAATGTTTGCCAAATGATTACTAATCAAACCCAGAAAAACATGCTCAGTATTGGCCTGGGCTTATTGTTGATGTTTATTCTTTTCCTTACTTTAGGGTCATTAAGCGATCCAATTCTGATTAATCTTAAGAAAGCTGCATCTCCATTTTTTAAAGACCCTACATTAGTAACAGAAGAAGTCGTTGATACAAGTTCTATATATGACACTTTAACTAATCCAATAACTTCAGAACGGGTTATGCTTATAGGAGATTCTCAACTTGAGGGGCTTCAGAAACCTGTTTACAAATATTGCAAACTCAACAATCACGAACTTGTATCCACAATTTTATGGTATGGCTCAACAACAAAAATATGGAGTGAATCTGTTGACACTCTTCAATATTATATCACCAAATACAAACCAACTTTTATATTTATTGCCATCGGACTAAATGAGCTTTTTATTCCAGATAAAGAAAATCTGAAAGCCAATGTTAAAAATATTCTATCCGTAGTAAAGGCGAATAAGGTGAAATATTTCTGGATTGGGCCTGCCGCATGGTCAGAGGACAAAGGTATTACTCAAGTTTTAAGCGAAGCAAATGGGAAGTTCTTTTATCCTTCTCATAAACTAGAACTTGATCGCGCCAACGACAATATGCACCCAACGCGAGCTGCCGCCGAAATTTGGTTTGATAGTGTTGCAGTGGCTGTAACAAAGCTAAAAAGATATGGTTTGGATTTGAGTATTAAAAAAGATACAACCGTCAAAGTATCTGAAACACCTTTGGTTGTATTAACCCAAAAACGCTCTTAATACTATGGACTGGAAGAAACTATTTTTACATCAGCCCGATGAACCATTATTATTTCATACTGGGTTTTTTCTGCTTATTTTTTCTGTATTTCTGATTCTATACACATTCCTTTACCAAAAAAGAAGCCTAAGAGATGTTGCAATAATATTATTCGGCTTATACTTTTACTACAAATCAAGTGGAGCATTTGTTGGCTTATTAGTTTTATGTCTGTCCGCTGACTATTTTTTTGCTAAAGGTATTGGCTATTTTAAAGATAAATTTGTCCGTAAACTTCTGCTCACTTTAGGAATAATCTTTAGTCTGTCCTTTCTATTTTACTTTAAATACAAAAATTTCTTTCTCGAGAATCTTGCTGCAATCTCGGGGGAAGATTATATACTTACCACAGTAATTCTTCCGATTGGAATTTCATTTTACACATTTCAGTCTATCAGCTATATGGTAGATGTTTACAAAAACAACATTGAACCTTCTGGCTATATCAGGTACATGATGTACATGACATTTTTCCCTCATTTAGTTGCCGGACCAATAGTAAGAGCAAAAGATTTTCTACCACAGACAGACACCACAGTATCCCTGTCGAAGGCGAATTTGAACGAAGCAATGTTTCTGATATTTAAAGGTTTTGTTAAAAAAGCAATCATAGCAGATTATGTTGGACAGTATTCGGACATTGTATTTTCCAACCCCAAAGGATTTTCAGGAGCCGAACACTTGGTGGCATCACTAAGCTACGCCTTGCAAATATTTTGTGATTTCAGTGGATATACAGATATGGCAATTGGTATTGCATTACTATTAGGTTTTAGATTGTGCATGAACTTCGACTCTCCATATAAGTCAATTAATATTACCGATTTTTGGAGGCGCTGGCATATTTCCTTGTCGTCGTGGTTGCGCGACTATATCTACATCCCTTTTGGTGGAAATAAAAAAGGTTTTCGCCTTCAGTTGTTGTTCTTGTTTCTAACCATGCTAATTGGTGGATTCTGGCATGGAGCAAGTTGGAAATTCGTTTTTTGGGGAGCTGGACATGGGGTACTATTGATAATTCACAAAGTGGTAATGAAGAAATTCCCCAAAGCAATTAGCAATGTGTTTTACAAAATATCTTCGTGGATACTCACATTTGCATGTGTTGCTTTATTGTGGATACCGTTTCGCGCGCAAACAATGGCTGATGCCGGCTTGATTTATAGCAAAATATTTTCCAATATAAACATTAATTACTTCCCAGTTATTTATTCTACAAATCCTTTACTTATATTTATGTTATTATTTGGATTTGTGGCAACATTATTGCCGTCGAAGTTTAAATTTTGGATTCGTCAACAGTTCTACGGCAGTAGTCTCTTGATGAAATTTATTATGCTGGCAGTGATAATTCAAATGTTTTTACAAGTAAAATCGTCGTATGTACAACCTTTTATTTACTTCCAATTCTAAAATGAATTACAGACGGAAATATCTTTCTTTTTTCATTTTTTTAGCACTTTCGAGCATGCTTTTTTCTCAAGCAGCCACGGGTACATACGTAATGGATAAAAACATTATCGAATATCCCGAAAACATAGAAAATTCTTTGCAAAAACTAAATTCACTTTCATCAGGAACCGATTCCTCATTTGTAATTGTACACCTCGGCGATTCGCATGTTCAAATGGGTGTGTTCGGAAATCAAATGAAGAAAAACCTACAACCATTATTTGGAGATGCTGGTGATGGCATTCTTTACCCCTATTCGGCATGCAAAAGTGTTGGGCCAACAAATCTAAAATCTACTTTTTCTGGCACTTGGACAAACAATAATATATTACGAGATCAAAAGAATATCGCTATTGGTGTATGTGGTTATGGCTTAAAGACAACTGAACTTACATCTGCTTTTAAATTTGAGTATACTCCAGATAATACAATACACAAAACTTCAAAAATCACTAAAATTAGAATCTATCATGGCAAAAATAATTACCAGGTGGTGCTAAATAAAAACATAAAAACTGGTAGTGTTAAGCTTATCACCGAATTTGAAGGTTTTGACATAACAGAAATAACATCACCAGCTTCATACTCTGATTTATATTTTACCTTGTCGAAAACTATGGAATCGCAATCAGAGTTTATTTTTTTCGGCATCGAATTCGAAGGATTTGAAAACAAAGGCATTACTTATCATCAATGTGGAGTTGTTGGGGCTCAATTTCTTCATCTAACAAGATATTCACCATTATTATTTGAACAGTTAAAAGCTTTGAATCCAGACTTGATTATTCTCTCTTACGGGTCAAATGAGTCTTACATTTCAGGTTACAATTTTGAGGTTTACAATACCGAAATAAATCAGTTTATTCAGGATCTTAAAACGGCTCTACCCAATGCGGAAATACTTATTTCCTCCACCCCTGATACCCGAAGTAATAATCTGTATCCCGAAAACACGCAAGAAATAAATAAACAGCTCAGAGAAATTGCTCAGAAAAACGCTGCATCATTTTGGGATCTTAACGCTGCTATGGGTGGAGATGGATCAATGGTTTTATGGCACAGATCGGGGCTTGCCAACAATGATAAACTCCATTTCTCTTATGCTGGTTACAGACTTCAGGCAAATTTATTAAGTCTAGCTTTGCTAAATTCGCTTAATAGCATTTACCCAAATCTTGTGAGTACCGACAATGTAATGTTGGCGATTGACCCCAAATTTGTACCAACAAAAAAGCCAATATCAGACACTGGAAAGACAATTAATTCACAAGGTATTATTTACACAATAAAGAAAGGTGACACTCTTTATAAAATCTCATTAGAAAATAACTGCTCGATTGAATCAATAAAGAAAGCCAATAATCTTGAGTCTGATACAATAAAGATAGGCGAGAAATTGATTATTATTCCTGGAGATAAGTAATACCGATTGTAAATTTGTAATAGTCCAACGACGGAGTCCTCACTTCGGCTCGGCCAGTGCGGCGCAGCGCGATGCGGTGATCCGCCGCTGCGGATGTCGAACTGAAGCTAATCGGCACTCCGTTTGATTTGACTAAACATATTTATCATTGGTCCCACGCAGCGAGGATTACAACATTTTGAGTTTAAGAAATCCCGTTCTCGGTTTTAGAAACCCTCGTTTACGGGGGAAACCATTGTGGAATTATAAAACAATTGCAAAAATTCGTTCAAATTGTATTGGACTGTTTTATAATTACAATCTCTATAACTCGATTTCAACATGCTGATTTTCACATTTATATTACTGATTATTTACTCTACTTTTGCCATCATATACTTTTTTCATTTTTGTCATCGCCACAAAAACGAAACAAAAAAGGCTAGGAAAAACGA
>CAZOHR010000006.1:0-34203 GCA_964579045.1 uncultured Bacteroidales bacterium
TGATATTATAAATAGTGCAGATAGGTACTGTGTTCTTGAAATAGTGGACCTTGCTCATATAAAACAAATGTTTGAAAAGGGGTTTGTATCAGAGGATGTTTCCCATTATGTCTTCATTTATAATAAAATTTAAAGACGAAATAATTAAAATCGAAAAACAGAAAATTATGATTTTTATTTTGTTGTTTTTGTTTTTCTGCATCTACCTATCCAATATTAGTAGGAATTTCAACGTAAAAGACAGTACCTTTATCCTTTTGAGATTCTACTTTAATTGTTCCACCCAAAAGAATGGTATTTTCTTTAGCAATACATAATCCTAGCCCAAGTCCACCGTATTTTGTTGCGATATTCTTGCTTTCCTGAGTAAATCGGCTGAATATTTTATCGATGTTTTCCTCCGAAATACCTATACCAGTGTCTTTAACATAAAAACAAATACTGCCCTCCAATTGATATTCACAAAAACCGAATTCTACATATCCATTTTCTGTGAACTTAAGAGCATTTTCAATCAAATTACTCAAAATCTTATGCAGTTTGTGCTGATCGGTGTTAATAAAGATATCATCCTTTGGACATAGCATCTTAATATCCACCCCTTGCCTATTTCCAATTAGAAAAACAAGATACAAATCATTTAGAAAACTAAAAACATTAAACATTTTAGCTGTAACAGTAATCTGCTTTGTTTCAAGAAAAGATATCTCAAGTATATCATCAATAACCTTTTGCAGTTTCTCACTGCTTTGCACAATTATATCCGAGAACTGTACTCGTTTTTCATGGCTCAAATCTTCTTTCTTAAGCAATCTAGAGAATCCCATTATCCCATTTAGAGGAGTCCTAACTTCGTGTGACATATTATGTAAGAACTCTGTTTTCAACTGATTGCTTTCTTCGGCGCGCAACTTAGCACTCATTAATTCTTTCTGAGCAATTTCCTTTTGTTCGAGCAGCTCGATAAGTTTTCTGTTTGCATCTTCAAGATTAAGTTTACTATCATTTGATACTTGAATTTTATAAATAAGCTTCTGCTCGATGATTGTGTAGGTTAGTAAAAACATGGTACTTAAGGTTCCAAACAGCACGGTAGCCATTATCCAAGATGAAACAGCTCTTAGAGAATCAGCAGTATTAACTAATAAATGGACTGTCTCGCTAATATAGAGATATGCAGCTGCGGCCATAATTACAATACAAAAGACAATTCGAAAAATTGCTTGTTTTTTTCTCAAGAATAACACTGCAAAACCTACTACTGTAAGAAATAACACAAGTCCAGCGCCAGAAAATCCTGCAAGATAAAAATTATATGCCCCCATAAAAGTGACCATATCTATTAGCATATTAACACGAATCCTATAACTAAATCTTCGGTAGAATAATAACATTATTAGAACCGGGATAAGAAGAAATGCGTGTATCGCTCCCGACCAAGTCAGATTAAAGTCAAGGGCAAAATAGACATTTACCAAAACCACTGGAATCCCTAAGAATCCAATAAACAACATAACACGATAAAGCATGAGATCTTTAATCTCGTCAATGCTGTTGTTTGGGCAAAGTTCCTTTTCTCCTAGAATTTTCATTACTAATTCTTAATTAGCACCAAATATTGCCAAGGTGTAAGGCTAAGTTTTTTAAGATCCTCGGCACCAAATTCCTTCTGTGTGAAATAGTCTGTGTATCGAGCATTTTTATCTTTTATTTTTACTTCTGCCTTAGCTGGGTTTTTTGATAAGTTAAAAATAGAAATAATCTCATTATCATCCTTCTTTCGTGAAAATGCAAAAACGGGAGATTTTTTATTGCTATGAATAATATTAATATCACCACCATAGCTTCCATTCCACAGAGCAACATTTTCCTTTTTTAGTTTATTCATGTTGGTATAGAAATCCTGATAGATAATATCTCCCCAAACGATTGTGTCTTTATCGAAGAATTTAAGTCTTTTGTTAAATCCAGCTTCCTGACCCGAATACAAAAGTGGCATACCAGGCAGAGTGTAGCACAAAACAGAAAAACACAGATGTCCTTCGCCATATCTTTCGAATTCGGTACCATTCCAAGAATTTTCGTCGTGGTTTGTTGTAAATCTCATCTTAACACTTCCTGCTGGAAAGTTCTTTGCCTCCCAATTAAGAATTGTATCAAGTTCTGTAACTGGCTTCTCCCCTTTTGCTATCTGATTCATGCCATGTATCAACCACCACGAATACGACATATCAAAAGCAGCTTTATGATGCTCGGGTTTCTCAGCTTCTGCCAACATAAAAACAGGTTTTACTTTATCCAATTCTTTACGAGCTTCGTCCCAAAAATCGGTAGGAACCATTTCCGCAACATCACATCTAAATCCATCAATATCTGTTTCTGTCAACCAGTACTTCATGTCTTCGATCATTGCTTTGCGCATATCTTTATTCTCATAATTTAGGTCCATAACATCAGACCAATCTGCAACAGGTGGCACACCATTGCCAGCTGAATCTCTTGTATAAAAATCAGGATTAGACTTTACCCAAATATGATCCCATGATGTATGGTTTGCAACCCAGTCGAGAATAATATACATACCGTTATCGTGAGCAACTTTTACCATCTCTTTAAAATCTTCGAGAGTGCCAAACTCATGATTTACTTTACGATAGTCCTGAATTGAATAATATGAACCCATACTACCTTTTCTCTTCAACACTCCAATTTCCTGAATCGGCATTATCCACAAAATATCGATTCCCATTTCTTTAAGTCTAGGTATATCTTTTGTAAATTCATCAAAAGTGCCCTCGGCAGTATGTTGCCTGATATTTACTTCATAAATGGTAGCATTCTTTGCCCACTCTGGCATAACTTTTTTATAATCGCCACTAGCAGCTACTTTATTCTCAGTTTTACATTTGCATCCAAACAAACTCAACAGAAACGCAATAAGAATCATAAATCGAAGTGTTGTTTTCATAATATTTAAAATTTCGTAATTAAATACTTACAATTTCAGTCTCCAAAAGTAAGAAAATTGAAGTAAAATCTGTAATTATTATTATTTATCTTTTTTAATCAATATTTCAAATGAGAAAGGCTTAAGCTTAATCTGATAATTTGAACTTAATTCTGATATTTCAGAGGCGAAGTTTTGCTCGAAATCATTAATATCTTTAATTTCCGACTTAGAAATAAGGATGTTATTTAAAGAATCTGACTGATTAAAGATGATATAAGCCTCTTGGTCAAAATATTTTCTTTTTATAATTAGCATATGAGAGCCTGCATCAACAATTATAGTCGTGCCAAGTAAAAATTCAATATTATTCTTTCTAATGCTTATAAGCTTTGAGGCAATGTCGAATGTTTCCTGCTCATTTTCACTTAGATTATCGAACTTCATCATACGCCTATTGTCGGGATCGCCAACACCTGGCAATCCAATTTCGTCGCCATAGTAAATGCATGGAACTCCAGGAATGGCCATCGTAAAAGCTGTAAGACTTTGTAATTTCTTGTACGAATCCTTATTCTCGACCTGAATATCTCTTTTCCAACCTGCCTCTTTGTCATCTTCACCGGGTAGAACCGATCCATCGGCAAAACTTATAAATCTTGTTAGGTCGTGATTTCCAGTAATATTGCCCATAAGGTGATTACTTCCATAATAATTCAAGGATGTTGTTAATGATAAGGCAATATTTTTCATATCGGCATTTGAATTTGAAAAACAATTGCGCGCATCAAAATACAGGTTGAAGTCAAATTGACCATCCATCATTCCCGAACCAACATAATCTGCTATTAATTCGCGATTTCCAAAAGTCTCTCCTATTTGATAAACACTCTTGTCGGGATATTCTGTTTTAATTTTCTTAGTTAAGAGCCTCCAGAATACCTCTGGGATATGCTTGGTAGCATCGTGGCGGAAACCATCAATACCAAATTTGGCAACCCAATACATAGCATATTCCGAAATTGTATCCGAAACCTCAGGTTTAGCAAAATCCCATGATGGCAAAAATGTATCAAACCAAGTAGTAAGACGGTATTCGTCCCAAAGTCTGATATTTTGTCGGCCATCTGGAAGATTGAGTTGCGTTGCCCAATCTTTATTTGCCTGATAAAGTGGATGTTTCTCATGTACATGATTTGCAACAAAATCGAGGATGATATTTATGTTTTTACTGTGAACTTTTTCTACTATGGCAGCAAATACGCTGTCGTTTCCGAGCCTATAATCAATTTCAGTTGAGGAAATCGGCCAATAACCATGGTATCCCGAGTAATATCTATGTGGCTCCGGATATTCCTGATAAGCCTCATCAGGATTTCTAAAAATTGGAGAAATCCATAAGCAATTTATTCCAAGCTTCTCGAAATATCCATCTTCTGATTTGCGTAACACACCATATAGGTCACCACCTTGGTAATTGGCTTTATCTGCAACACGAGGATCATTAAGTTTTTTGTCATTTGTTGAATTACCATTACAGAATCGGTCAACTAGAACAAAATACATGATATTTGAAAATTTATCGGAGCGCAAAATATCCTCCGTTTTATAAAGCACTTCGCCATTGTTTAGAGGGATGTACAAATCGTTAGCCAAGCAATTTGACTTACTCGCAAAAATTCGAATATAACTTCGCTTCATCTTGCAAGCTTCTTCAGGAATCTGAAAGCTGTACTGATTTGACACAAAGTTTTGGAGATTTATGGGAATAACTTGATTTTGCCATAGTATAAATAGTCTCTCGGGCATATCCGATGCCCCTATGGTTATGTTTTTACTATCAAAACTTATAGTCTGTAAACTTAAGTTTTGAGAATTACAAAAAGCTGTTGCATTTAAAACAGTATTATATCCTCCAATTCCATTTGAAACGGTGTCACCAGCAGAAGGATTATTCATCCACTTTCCATCAGCAACAATCTGATACTGATATAATCCTTGGTCGAGAGTAAGAGAAATCTTCCAAGTCCCGTCTGTCTCTGACAGTTTATGTTTTGATGGATTCCATGAATTAAAATCGCCAGCGATACTTACTTCAGAATAGTTTACACCTTCTTTAGGGACAAAAAACACATCCATTTTCACCTTAGCACTTTTCCTGCAAACAATAGTGTATATTTTTCCTTCTTTACTTATAATAATCTGAGATAGAGGCAGAATACTACTAAAATCAGTGTTAATAGTGAGGATATGATTTTCTTTATCGTATTTGTAGCCCTTATACTCATAATAAACAGAGTCTATCCCAGAAAAGTCAACAATATAATCTTCCATATTTATGATATTCTCTCCAGGCTTAAGTACTACTACCGAGGCAATTCCAGAAACTGGATCACTTTCGGGATTAAAAATCTGTTTATTGCAATCTCTACAACCTATAAAAGCTGTAATACAACACAGAATAAGAAAAGCATATTTTATTTTACACATGTTACAGAATAATCTTTGTTAACGAAAATATTGGTTCTAGGTCTTAAACTTAAGACTGTCTGGTGTTCCTGTTCAAGAATTTTCCATCTCAACTCATCTGTATTTTCTTTACCTCTACAAGCTTGCGCTTTCTTGGTTTCATGATATGTAAGATCAATATAAATATTAATATCCGAGACATTTGTATTTACAGCATACAGGCCATCAACTATTAATATTTTAACTTTAGAAAAATCGGTAATCAATTCATCCAAATCATCTGGCACCAAGTCAATGCATGGCATTTTCGAAATTCGGTTGTTTAAAAAGTCATCAACATTACCATTAAGAGTATCCCAATCTATTTCTCCAAGTCCAACTTTATCTATTCCATTTTCTTGTCTCCATTTGTTACGAATGTGAGGATGAATTTTATAATAATTATCCGAATGCAATATTTTGGTTGGAATTTTATGAATCTTCACCAAATCTTTGCCAATACAATGCGACAATTCTGATTTGCCACTACCCGATTCCCCTGATATACAAATAACAATTTTGTTTTTGTTAATCTTCAAAATCTCATTCTCAATTAAAATGGCAGCCTCTCTGTGCTTATCGCTTATTAATAATACATCTCCTAACATAACATAATTTTAAAAAGCGAATATACTTAAAAACTAACAAATTTATGTATAGCAACCATTAAAAATGCAATTTAGCATGAAAATTAGACCAGTTAGTAAGATATGGCTGATTTTAGTATTTGAATATTTGAACAATTAGTATTTTAATTCAATTTGTTGTATAATTTCGTCCATATAAAAATTAATAGTGCTTTAAAGTTGTTTAACATTGACAAATAATTACGAAATTTGGCTATCAATTATTCTTGCCATATTTACACTATAAATGAAAAGAGCTATGAAAAGAAAACTACATTTTTTAACCTTGTTTATTGTTATTTCACTTGTTGTCAATGCTCAATACCAGGTGGGCAGTAAAACGATTACCTATATTGATTCTGATCGTGACAACAGAGAAATAGAGACTATAATTTATTATCCATCGAGCACTGGAGGTGTTGACGCAGCAATAGCAAGCGGACAGTTTCCAGCAATCACCTTTGGTCATGGCACTGCAATGGCAGATCCAGCATTGTATCAATATTTATGGGATGCACTACCAGCCGCAGGATACATTTGTTTGGTTCCAACAACCGAAGGAGGAAGCCCTCCTTTCAGTGCACCCTATCATGAACCTTTTGGTTTGGACTTAAGATTTATAAACTCGACAATTATTGCTGAGAATCTTAATGCATCATCATTCTTTTTCAATCATGTTAGCGACAGAACAGCGATTATGGGTCATTCCTTAGGTGGGAAAGCAACATTTATCGCAGCAGCGAACAATACAGAATTAACAACGATTGTAACACTATGTGCTGCTTTGGGAGATCCTCCATTTCCATACACGAGCAATGGTTATGATGCAATAAACAATAGTCTTCCTTTTGTTACTGTGCCTAGTCTTGTAATAGATACAGAATTCGATTGTGTCGTACCCGATGACGAAGGACATCAAATGTCGTACGATTTATTAACCACCCAGTGTAAGACATATGTTAAAATTTTTGGTGGTGGTCATTGCTATATGGCTTCATCTGATGCAAGTAGTTGTGAAACGACAGAAGGTTGGATTGGTGGGAATTGTGAAGGTGATTTTACTATTACTCGAGAAGAACAAAATGCAACAGTTCTTGAGATAATACTTCCATATTTTGAATTTATGCTAAAAGATGTATTAATTGCTGAAGATGAATTTCTTGCATACATTACTACATCGCCAGAAGTAACATATCTGAGGGATTGTGCAATGCCAGATCCAGAGATTGATGAAATTGATATTTACAATGCTGTTCAGAACATAACTGTTCCTTATGGAACACCACAAAATACTGCTGTTTCGCAATTAGTACAGAATATTACTATCTCTGATACCGATGCAGGGACACATATTGTTGCATTAAACTGGACAGTGGCAGGATATAATGCAAATGCTCCAGCAGCATATACAGCAACTGGAACTTTTACTTTACCTGCTGGCGTCCTGCAGACATCGCCTCCAACAAGCCTAAGTGTCAGTGCCCAAATAACGGTTGACGAATTTGTTTCTAATCCTCAGATTAATGTAGAAACAGAAATTTCGATTTATCCTAATCCAGCAAAAGACATGCTTTACTACCAAGTACTGAATGCTGATGGCAATGAAACTTTGGAGATTTATTCAATTTATGGAACCTTGGTAAGACAATCAAAAATAACAGAAAAAGGCAATTTAGATATTAGTGATTTGAGCAGCGGAATTTATTTAATAAAATTCAAACAGAAGTTTATTAAGTTAAGTATTGAATAGTGTAATAGTATTTATACTTAACCGTCATGAGATTTTGTAATATAAACCGTATCTTTTGCACCTACTCTTCTTCACAATTTCTTTCCATAGCAACTGCTATGCAAAGAAATTCTTCATTGATTAGTCACAAAATCTACTATTTTCTAAATATAAAATCCCATGACGGTTAAGTATAAGTGATTTTTTCGAATCCTGCTTCACTTGCTGAGGCAGGATTTATTTTTTTGATTTACTTACGATATCACTCAGTAATGGGTTTAGAAATACAGATTTTAGTGATTACAGTCACTAACCATCAATATTCCACCACTCATCCTTTTCGATAATACAAGAAGAATCAAAAATGCGTAGGCCAACATCGTTGTCAGTTTTTAGATTAAACGAATCGTGATTGATAATCATTTTATAGTGAATATTCCTAAAGTTGAAGTTAAATCGACAACGATGCCAATATTCTGGCATATCTGGAGCAATACTAAGCACTTTATCTCGGAAATCAATTCCTGCATAGGTATTTAGTATGTGCATAACAGTTGCAGCCATTACACCAGCATGAATTCCCTCAGCAGTAGTTCCTCCCTGTATGTCGGTATAGTCACTTGTAAGAGCTTCGCGGAAGATATTGTCAGCGATATCTTTTAAATCCCACTTGTATGCAAGATAAGCGTGAACAACACGACTTAAGCTACTTCCATGAGAAGTTCTACTGACATAGTAGTAGAAATTCTTGGTTTTATAATCTTGAGGCATATCATATCCAAGTCCTGTCAATGTCTCGTTAATCTCCTTATCCGATAAATTATAAAATACCATCAAAGTATCAGCTTGTTTAGAGAGCTTATAATCGTCAGGATTGAGTCCCTCGGCTTTAAGAATTCTATCCAATCTGTAGATATTACCATATTTCTTTTTATAAGCGACCCAATCTAATTCTTTAAGTCCAAAGTAACCATCGAATTGTTCAATAACACCATCCTCATTTATGGTAATAGCAAGATTTTCGCTAATCTCGTTCCATTTTGCAATTTCGGATTCAGTAGGAACTAATTTAGACTCTTTAACTAATTGACTCTGCTTGTAGAAAATATTCATTGTCTGGCGAAGCAACCACGAAAGCATGATATTTGTGTAAGCATTGTCGCGCAGTCCACCTTTTTCTTCATTGTCGGATAGTTTCTCGTGGAATTCATCAGGACCCATCATATTCTCTGTATGATAGCGGAAGTCTCGGGCCGAATACTTACAAGCAGAAACAAAGAAACGGCAAATTTCTGTTAGGATCTCAAATCCATAGTCCTTTAGAAAATCTTTATCATCTGTTGCTTGATAATATCTGATAATATTTAGAGCCACTGCCAAAGAAACATGTCTTTGATTGCGACTATAATCTGGTCCCCATTTTCCTGATTCTGGGTTTAAGTGTATCTCCTGAGTTTCTTCAACTCCAGTGCTTCCACTCTGCCAAGGGAACATAGCGCCTTTAAAGCCATTTTCGGCAGCATATTTACGCGCAGCATCAAGTCGTCTGTAACGGTAAATAAGCATAGCCCTAGTTATTTCGGGGAAGTGAATATTATAGAATGGGAAAATAAACAACTCGTCCCAGAAAATATGACCTCGATAAGCTTCGCCATGCAATCCACGTGCGCCAATACTTACATCAAATTTCGCACTGTGTTCCGATGCAGATATCATTAAATGATAAATGTGTAAGCGAACAAGTCTTTGAGCAAGACGATCTCCTTCTATTTCGATATCTGCTTTTTGCCAAATTCTTGTCCATGCAGCAGCGGATTCCGACACAAGATGACTAAAATGATTATTCTGTTTAAGCTTTTCTATCAAATCAAACTTTTCAAAATCTAAGCTATTTGTATAAACAACGTTTTTATAAATAACGAACTCTTGATTCTCGCTTACTTCGGATGAAAATTCAATGTCAATAGCCGATTTACTTTCTATCACTCTATATTTTGCCTCTACAATATTTGCATTTACTATTGCTGCTAAAGAAATTGAAATTTTCGAATCTGTAGTTTCTGTATCTAGTCTAATAATATTATCTGTGAAAGAAGTCTTTGCTTCAACAAGGTGTTTCTGATTTAATTCTCGGTATCTATTAACATTATCGTTTATAATATTTGCATCAATACCAGTTTTTATAGTCACAAGCCCAGAATAATTCAGTGGGGTGATACTATATTCAACGCCAGCGAGATTTTTATCTGCCATACTTATACAGCGAACCGACTCAATCATAGTCTGACGACCTTTATAATCTTCAATCAAAGCCCAGCCCGACAAAATACCTTTTTTAAAATCGAGTGTTCGCTCTATATCAATTATTTTGCAAGTTTCCTGTTCGATCCACTTGCCATCATCAACCTTAAAAGTAGTGAAAAGCCAATTGGGGCAATTAACTAAATCTTCATTAAAAACGGTTTTATCCTGTATTTTTGAAGGAAGTTTATTATAAACGCCAGTCATATATGTACCTGGATAGTGAACTTCAGAAGCTTTTTCTTCGCAGAAGCACCCCCGGGATGCGAAAAAACCATTTCCAATAGTCATTAGAGACTCGCGGCTTTTTTCGTTTTCGCAGTTAAAATCAGAATATTTCAAACACCATGAATCCTCTTTAATTCCAGCATCGAACCAAGTTGCAATAGACTCTGGATTTATATCTTCCATATCTGAAACGACTATATCCGCACCATTAAGTTTTAAATCCGTATAATTATCATGACGAGCAATTCCAATAACAAGTCCAAAATTTCCAGCTTTACCAGCAGCAACACCACTAACTGCATCTTCGACAATCACAGCTCGATGATACTGAACATCGAGAATATCGCAAGCTGTAGTAAAAATATCAGGAGCAGGTTTTCCCTTTAGCTTTTGCTCTTCAGAAACTAAACCGTCAATACATACCTGAAATAAATTGTCGATGCCAGCTTTTTTTAAAATTGGCATACAATTTTTACTCGAAGATGCAACACCAACTTTAATGTCATTCTCAATCAACTTGTTTATAAAATCAACAGTAGATTGAAAAACATGCGCACCTTTCTCACGAAGTAGTTCATTAAAGTATTCGTTTTTTCGATTCCCAATTCCACAAATTGTAAGCTGATTGCCGTCATCGGTATTTTCGCCGTAAGGGAATTCTATCCCCCGTGATTCAAAAAATGATTGCACTCCATCATATCTTGGCTTGCCGTCAACATATTCAAGATAGTCGCTTTCAAGATCGAATGCAACATATTTTGTGTTACTATTTTTACTATAGTGCTTTAATACACCATCAAAAGTTTGTTTCCAAGCAACACAATGAATCGAGGCGGTATCAGTGATTACACCGTCAAGGTCAAATATTACAGCATCAAAATTTGCAATCATTTCACAGGGTTTTTACAAATAATTCGTCTGTAAATATAGATAATTTATATTATCTCAAAAGAAAAATACACTTTTTTTTAAAACAACATGTGTTTGATAATAATATTCTAAAACCACTGCCTTTTCTCTTATTGAATTCTCAGGTTTGATAACATCCTCATTATAGAAAATATTTGATTATAACACTGTGATTTTGAGCTAAGTAAGTCAAACGAGATGTTAAACTAAAGTATTTGCTTATATTAATAGAAAAATCTTGAAAAACTTAAATATTTTTCTAAAAATCAGCAAACCAAAGAAGGATTACTGCGTTCTAATTCTGAATAATATAAATTTAATGACTAATCTGTTTTCTATTCATAGAATTTTATGAATTCCAGACATTTTTATCGACAATAAATAAAAACAGTAAATTTATATTGATGCATGAAATTATTTGGTAAATTTGTTAATTATTGCTGCTAATAACCAAAATATGAAAAAAAATCTAATATTAACAATTTCGGTACTATTGCTTAGTACTGGTCTGTATTCTCAGTTAAGTACAACCGGAACAGACTTTTGGTTGTCATATATGCAGAATTTTGATGACCCTGAGAATACACAGCTTTACATAACCTCAGATATAGGAGCAACTGGAACGGCTAGTATCCCTGGAAGTGGCTGGACTCAAAATTTCACAATTCCAGCAAACGGATCTGTATTTGTGGACGTACCAGCGGCCGAGAATGCTGCAATAGATGTTGGAAATACTATTTTAAATAAAGCTGTACATGTTGTAGCCTCAACTCCTGTTGCTGTTTATGCTGCCAACCAACGTGATGCTTCTTCGGATGCTACTCTTGTAATGCAAACAGATGCCTTGGGCGACTCATATCTGGTTAATGCATATTCTCCATTTAGCAATTTACCTTCTCAGTTCGTAATTGTTGGTGTGTTAAATGGAACTTCGATTGAAATAATCCCTTCTGCAGCAGTAATGGGTGGAGTTGGAGCAAATGTTCCATTTACAATTACATTAAACCAAGGTCAAGTTTATCTCGTGCAAAGCATGGGAGACTTAACCGGTACCAGTGTAAAAGCAACAACAGTAGGGAATTGCAATAACTTTGCTGTTTTCGCTGGGAATCAATGTGCAAATGTACCTTTGAGTTGTACATATTGCGATCATCTTTACGAACAAATGATACCTATCAAAGCATGGGGCCAAGAATACATTACCGTTCCTTTAATGACTAGAGTAGGCGACACATTTAGAATTCTAGCTTCTGTTGATGGAACAGTAGTTAACATCAATGGAGGCGCTGGCATTAACCTTAATGCTGGTCAGTTTTACGAAACAGCCCTTACTCCTGCCTCTGTTATTATAGGGAACAATCCTATTTCTGTAGCTCAATATAGTGAAGGTACAAGTTGCGATGGTGTTGTATCCGATCCATTTATGATTATGCTTTCACCAATTGAACAGACTATGGAATATATTGTTTTTCAGGCTTTTAACACTCCTGCAATCAATCAGTTTTATACAAATATAGTAACCGAAACTGCATTTACTGGTCTTGTTCAACTAGACGGTGCTGCCGTTACTGGATGGGCTACTGTACCATCTAATGCAACGTATTCATATGCAAGAAAAACTCTGACCATGGGTTCTCATGTTTTAACTTCCACAGCAGGTGTATTAGCAACTGTTTATGGATTTGGAGATGTTGAGTCGTATGGCTATTTAGCTGGAGCTAATATTACACCTTTAAATGTAAGTTTTGATATTGTTATTGACGGAGATCCAACAGCATTTGATGAATTTAACGACACCTTAACCTGTTCTCAGACAACGGTTGATTTTCAAACAAATTCTACCAATATTTCGAACATTGTATGGGATTTTGGTGATGGTAGTCCAACATTTGCCGGTAATCCTGCCCTTAATCATACTTTCCCAAACACAGGCGAATATACAGTAACCATGACTTTTATGAGAGATGGCAGTTGTGTTGAAGAATTCCTTGAATTAATTGTCCCTGTTACAAACTCTTTACCTCCAATTACAGAATTACCCGACTCTATTGTTTGCAACGGCGATCCATATACTGTGTCTTTAAATATCCCCGATGTTACTTACGAATGGCAGGATGGTAGCACAAATTCCAGTTTTACATTTGCCGTAACTGGTGATTATTCAGTAACAATAACAGACCTTGTAGGATGTTCGGTTAGTGAAGATTGTCATATCGATTTTGTAGATTTATCAGTTAATACAACTTCAACCGAAATTACTTGTAATGGTACTACCGATGGTACAATAACTGCACATCCTAATGGAGGGACAGGACCTTATGTTTATTCATGGAGTACAACTCCAGTAGAAATTACACAAACTATTGTAGATCTGGCACAAGGAAACTACTCGGTTACAGTCACCGAAGACCAAGGCTGCACTGCACAAACAACAGCGACAATAACAGTGCCTCCATCTCTAGTAATTGACATCACTGGAGTTCAAAATGTTACTTGCTTTGGTTTCGACAATGGCGAAGCAGAAATATCTGCTAGTGGTGGAACAAGTCCATACACGATAGCATGGGATCAACCAACATTAAGTGGATTTGAACCAACAGACCTCGCTCCAGGCACATATTCATTTACAGTTACTGACGACAATGGGTGTTTTGGATCCGATTCTTTTACAATTACCGACCCGCCTTTGTTTGAAGTAAATTCTACTCAACAAAATGTTGATTGTCATGGCAACAATACAGGTCAGATTACCTTAACTCTAACTGGAGGTACAACACCTTACGAATATAATTGGTCTAATGGTCTGATGGTTCAGGATTTATACAACATTCCTGCAGGCGCATATGTTGTTACTGTTACCGACTTTAATAATTGTACAATTACCAATACATTTGTAATAACAGAACCTGACGAATTAGAAACCATTGTAAATTCGGAAAATGTTGCTTGTTATGGACAAAATACTGGTCAAGTAATATTAAACGTTACTGGTGGCACTTTCCCATTTAGTTTCGATTGGAACAACAACACAAGTACTCAAAGCCAAATTGATGTATTTTATGGAACTTACATAGTTACTGTAACCGATGCTCATGGTTGCTCTGCTTATGCCTATGCTCAAATAACCCAACCAACTCTGCCTTTACATGGAGAAATCACACAAACCGATGTAAGATGTTTTGGCGAAGCAAATGGCATTGCCGACCTTAATGTTACTGGTGGAACCATGCCATATTATTATGTGTGGAGCAATGGAGAAATTAGTGAAGACATTTCTGAATTAGGACCTGGTACTTATTCAGTAACTATTACAGATGAAAACGGGTGTATTTCGGCAGACACTATTTTGCTTGTACAGGCAGTGGCACCAATGAATGGGAGTATCAGCGGAACCAATGTAACATGCAATGGTGGCGACAATGGAAATGTATATCTAAATATGACCGGTGGACGTCCGCCTTATCAGTTTGAGTGGAGTACTGGTAGTTGGCAGCAAAATCTTATTGGTGTTACTGCTGGAATTTATTCTGTAACAGCAACAGATCAAAGCGGTTGTCATTTCGAACTTGAATATGAAATTACACAACCTTTACCATTTTATGTTCAACCCATGGACAATCCAACAATCTGCTACGGGATGACAACAGAGATAGGAATAGGAATTATCAGCGGCTCTGTACCTCCTTATACAATTTTATGGAGTAACGATGATAACGGAATGACCACATTTGTGAACCCTACCGAAACAACTGTTTATAGTGCCCATATTGTGGATTTAACTAATTGTGTGAGTGAAGATGTAGAAATTACTGTTTTCGTTACCGAACCACTTTCATTGGATGTGACGGCATCTGCATATTCTGTTTGTCCAGATAGTAAGGTCACTTTCGATATTGATTTTGCTGGAGGAGGAATAACTGGAAATACAATTTATGTCAATGATTCATTAATGACAATGCCTATTGAATTAGATGTGTTAACCGACACTGTTTTTAATTTCGCATTATGGGACAATTGCCATTTCGACAGCATTATGGTCGCAGTTCCAATTAGTGCTTATCCTCTTCCTCCAATTGATATTATTGCTGATAGATATAGTGGTTGCGCTCCTCTCACCGTTCAATTCAACGAATTAAGCGCAGACATTGGACAAAGATATGTTTGGAATTTTGATGATGGTGATTTTGAAAATCTTTCATTTGACAAAAATCCTGTTCATATTTTTTATAATTCTAGAACTTACCATGTCTATCTTGAAGTTACATCAATAGAAGGATGCAAAAACGACACAACTATAGGCATTACAGCTTTTCCTGTGCCTGATGCCGAATTCAGAGCCAATTCTACTTCAATAAGCACATCATATCCTTTAGTAATATTTTCGAATTACACTGATGGTGGATTTTGGTACAACTGGGATTTTGGCGACGGAAGTTTTTCAAATGATGAAAATCCTAACCACTCATTTAATATGGCTGGTGTTTATAGGGTTATACTTAATACCACCTCGCTTTATGGCTGTTTTGATACCGCCAGCGTTGATATTACAGTGAATGGAGAACTAACAGTCTATGCTCCTACTGCGTTTACCCCAAATTATGATGAGTTAAACGAAGAATTCAGAATCTATGCTGCTAATGTTGATTTGGAGACATATAAACTAATGGTTTTTAGTCGTTGGGGCGAAAAAGTGTTTGAAAGCGAAGAATACGAACAAGGCTGGGACGGCAGATACAATGATATGGAATGTGTCCCAGGCGTTTATTCATGGATAGCAACTTTCAAAGATCTTTATGGCAATACATACGAGAAGGCAGGATATTTTACGCTGATAAGGTAAAAGAAAAAAATTCAAGCCCTAACTTTGCTTGAATTTACATAGTAGAATTAAGCTGCCCTTTCAGGGCGCATTTGTGGATGTGACTTCCAACAAGAGGCGTTGCCTCTTGTTGAATTAAATCAGACTTTCAGCCTGATTTTGAAACCACAGATTTATTTCATGGTGAATACAAAAAAAATACTAATGCATTATTTTGCACAATAAGGCTGAAAGCCTTATTTATTTCAAGCCCAAGCAGAGCTTGGGCTTATTATACAAAATACAGCTTTCGCCCTGAAAGGGCAGCTTATTCCAATTACAACTCTTAATCAGAATGTATCCAAAAAAAATCTTTAGTTTAAATGTCAATAACGTATCCACGTTAATAGTAAAGTCATTTAGTAATCTTATAAATCAATAAAGTAACGGGAAGTTCATTTCGACTCCGCCGCAACGGATCAATGCATCGCCGCGCAAATACATACAGGTATGCGAAGTTTTGGTTCAAGATTTGTGAACCCCTTTGTTTTCTTTATATAGCAGTGAAGTATTAGATTTTTAGGACATAACATATTGATATTTGTTTCTGTACTTGCTTAAAACTTGGATATTACAAGACTACTTAAACATTTAGCCCTAATTTATCAATCATATCAGGCAACTCCTTTTCTGCGTCTTCTTTAGAAAAGAATCTTTTCACGTCCAATAATTCTCTATCACTATCACTAAAAAGAGTTATGCGAAAGTCCTGATTAACAATACTTGTTTGTCTGTTTGATTGACTAGATGCTGTTTGTGTTTTTAAAACATTTCTTACCATAAACTTCATTCCCGGTTTTACCTCAGTCCAATAACCAACACTAATAATTCCAAAAAAATTGTTCGAAAACTTAATTCTTTTATTTTCAAAATCTATTCGAGACGATGTATTTGTAAATGCAAGAAATGCACCTACAACTACTGTTGTAATTCCAATCCAGTGATAAAAGCAGGCGTAGACGCCAAAAGCAAGAATCAAAAGTCCAGCAAAAGAGCCAATAGACCCAAAAGTTCTATCTAATTTATTGTTTATCATTTTTTAAGCAAAAATAAATAATATGTGTTATCAAACTGCAAGATTTATAACAATAAATCCATCATTTTCTAATATTGTTTTAAAATTGCGCCAAGAAGGGTACCAAATGCTTGCAGCTTGATAAGGTTTATTAGATCCTGTTCGCATTTTTATTTTAAGTCCAACAGCCGACTTCTGGCTTTTCTCGATGCAAATCTCCACAATATTGCTTCTTTCAAATTTCTTTCTAATCCAAAACAACATATGATTTTTAACAATCAACAAATCCCTTTTAACTCGGAATAATAAAGGAAAGAAACTAAAAGCCAGATACATGATCCACGTAATAATACCGATTGTAAATATGTAATAGTCCAATCGGCACTATGTTTGATTTGACTAAACATATTTATCATCGGCATTAACCATTGTAAAATTATAAAACAATTTCAGAAATTTGTTTAAATCTTATTGGACTGTTTTATAATTACAATTGGTATAAAATCCGGTTTAAAATCAGAAATGTTCTACAAAAAAAAGGCTGTCAGTTGGATAACTAACAGCCTTTAATTCAATATTTCAACGATTACTATTTACGAACAACTCGTTTATTAATAACGTTATCGTTTTGTTGTATGTTAAGCATATAAACGCCTGGAGCATATTCTGACAAGTCAAGTTGGAAGATATCTTCGTAGTTTACACCTTCGAGAACAACCTGTCCTGTTACATTTGTTAGCTTCCAAGTTGTTTCACCATCGTTGGTAAGTTGAACAAACAGAACTGATGTAGTTGGGTTAGGATAAACATCAACTTCAAATACAGAGATTTCAGCTTCAATACCAACATTAGTTACACTGATACAATCTGATAAGTCGGTACATCCGTTTTGAGTAACCTCAACAGCGTAATTACCGTTTGCAGTAGCAGTAAACGACTGGTTTGTTTCGCCAGCGATTGGAGCATTTGCATTGTCGCAATCAACCCACTGATATGAAGCACCAGTTGCATTAGCTGTAAGAACAGGACTAGCGTCTGTTACAGAAACATCAACAGTGTTGATAACAATAGATTGTGTTTGAGTTGATGTATTTCCATTAACATCTTCGTAAGTCCATGTTATGGTTGTAGATGTGGTTATAGGTAAAGTAGCATTATGAGTTACAGTAACAGTACCATTACAGTTATCAGTAGCCGTTGGTTCAATAAGGACTGCCAATTCAAAGCACTCCACAACTTCGTCCAAATCAGCAACATCAGCAACAGGAGCAATTAGGTCTTCTAATACAACATTTTGTGTCTGAGTTACAAAGTTTCCGTTACCATCTGTAAATGTCCAAGTTACAACAGTAGTTCCTTGTGCAGTGATTGGAAGAACAGCATCGTGAATACCGTTAATTGTTCCCATACAGTTGTCTGTAGCAGTTGGTTCAACAAGTGAAATTACTTCACAATCGCCAGTTATATCAGCTAAAGAAACAGCATCTAGAACAGGAACAGTAAAGTCATTGATGATAACTTCCTGTGTCTGAGTTGTGATATTACCATTAGCATCTTCAAATGACCAAGTAATTGTTGTCGTACTCTGAACTGGAAGTGAAACATTTGCCATACCAGTGATTGTACCAACACAGTTATCAGTAGCAGTAGGTTCCACCCAAGAAGTGATTTCGCAATCTGCAATTAAATCAGATAAAGAAATAGCATCTGCGACTGGGAATGTAATATCATTTAATACAACATTTTGTGTTTGAGTAGTTGTATTACCTTCAACATCTTCGTATGTCCAAGTAACAACAGTAGTTCCCTGTGCAGTAATAGGAAGAGTAGCATCATTAGTTACAACTACTAAACCACCACAATTATCAGTTGCAGTAGGTTCAACGAGAGTAGTAACTACACATTCAGCAGTAACATCAGCCAAAATTGGCATGTCAGCAACTGGTCCGCTAATGTCATCAATCACAATATTTTGTGTTTGAGTAGATATGTTTCCATTAACATCTTCGTAAGTCCAAGTTATAACAGTTGAACCTTGAGCAATGTAAGGAAGCACAGCATCATTAGTAACAGTAACAAATCCACCACAGTTATCAGTAGCAGTAGGATCCATTAACATTGTAACTTCACATTCTGCAGTTACGTCAGCCAATACAGGAATATCAGCAACCGGAGCAGTAATGTCGGTTAATATAACATTTTGAGTTTGAGTTACAGAATTCATATTTGCATCTGCGAAAGTCCAAGTAACAACAGTTGTACCCTGTGCAGTAATAGGAAGAATTGCATCATGAGTAACAGTTACTAGGCCGCCACATGCATCTGTTGCAGTAGGATAAACAAATGAAGTAACTTCACATTCTGCAGTTATGTCAGCCAAAACAGGAAGATCAAGAACTGGAGCAACAATGTCATTGATAATCACTTGCTGAGTTTGAGTGCTAATATTACCATTACCATCGTCAAAAGACCAAGTAATAGTCGAAGTTCCAGTAATTGGAAGAACTGCATCGTGAGAAACAGTAACTGTACTACTACAATCATCAGTAGCTGTAGGAGCCGTTAAGCTAGTAATAGAACAGTCATCGGTTAAGATATCCAACTGAGAATTGCAACCAAGAATTCCAGAATAAGATGCAGTCTCACTATCGGAATAGCTTTCACTAGCTACTAAAGAAGAATTACAGTAGATTTCAAAAGACCAATCATTATCAAAGAAAGTACCAAGACCCCATCCATTAAATGTGTATGGTCCGTTTTCAGCATTCAGATTATTAATCATTTGAAGAACTTGTCCATTATGAAAATTTGTATAAGGGCCACCTGATGCAACAACAGTAGAAGAAGCATCGACCAAATTCCAACTAAAATCGTCAGAAACATTATTGTCAGCAATTATCTGTATCTGGAATCCACTAATATCAGGCACAGGAGCCTGTGTGTCATCAATAACTACATTTTGAGTTTGAGTTGATGTGTTTCCGTATTGATCCTCGTAAGTCCAAGTAACAACAGTTGTACCCTGTGTGCTAATAGGAATAACAACATCACGGGTAACAGTAACGAGACCACCACAATTATCAGTTGCAGTAGGTGCAGTAAGATAATTAACTTCACACTGAGCAACTACATCATCAAGGAAAAACATATCAGGATTTGGAGGAGTAATATCATCAATCACAACATTTTGAGTTTGTGTAGATGTATTTCCATTTCCATCATCGTATGTCCAGGTTACAACTGTAGTTCCCTGAGTGTTAATCGGATAAATTGCATCATTGGTAACAGTAACAAAACCTCCACAATTGTCAGTTGCAGTAGGACCAGCGATCCACGAAACTTCACATTCCGCTGTTACATCAGCTAAAACAGGAATATCTGCTATTGGAGCTGTAACATCAGTAAGCACAACATTTTGTGTTAGTGTTGAAGTATTCATGTTTGCGTCAGCAAATGTCCAAGTTACAACAGTAGTTCCCTGAGTATATATTGGAAGAATTGCGTCATGAGTAACTGTAACAGGGCCTCCACAGTTATCAGTACCTGTTGGTGCTGTAAGTGAAGCTACTTCACATTCTGCAGTAATATCTGCTAAAACAAGAAGATCAGGAATTGGTGCAATTAAATCGTTAATTATTACTTGCTGTGTTTGAGTACTTATATTTCCATTGCCATCATCATATGACCATGTAATAGTCGAAGTTCCCATAATAGGAAGAACGGCGTCATGAGTAACAGTAACTGAGCCCATGCAATTATCAGTAGCAGTAGGTGCTGTTAATGAAGCAATGGAGCAAGCATCTGTTAAATCTGGTAAAGATACAAGATCAGGAACAGGAGCTGTAATATCGTCAATTACTACATTTTGAGTTTGAGTTGATGTATTTCCGTTTCCATCGTCATAAGTCCATGTAACAAGATATGAACCTTGAGATGTGATTGGAATAACAACATCGTTTGTAACAGTAACTGTTCCACAGTTATCAGTAGCAGTTGGAGCAACGAGAGATAACACTTGACATTCAGCTGTAACGTCGGCTAAAACTGGAACAAAAGGAACTGGTGCAGTTGCATCAACTACGGTTAATTGCTGATTACAAGTAGCAGTATTTCCACCCAAGTCAGTTACAGTCCATTGAATAGTATGAGTTCCTAAAGGGTATGTAGGGAGGGAATTATTTGTAACAGAAGCTACAGAACAATTATCCGCAACAACCGGAGTACCTAAATCAAGCGTAGTATAAACTACTGTTACACGAGCAAAAGAACCTGGTGTCCATGAAGGATCTGGATTCTCTGCCAGCACAAAGCAATTTGCCGAAGCCACCAATACTGTGTTTAAAGCACCAACATTATAGTTTAGTGGATTTAAGTTCAAAGTTACCAGTTGTGGAACACACGATGAGTTTGGTCCGTTATAAAAATTGTCTGCATTTCCATTAAAGTCGACTGATAAACTAGGTACTCCATCATTATAAATTTGATAGAATTGAACTGAAACGGATTCTGGAATTGTAGAACCAGTACTAACCCAAGATGGTCCGCCAATACCTCCACAATAATATGCATCAAGTGCTGTACATCCAGCTGCATTTGGCGTCATCCCAACAAGCTGAGTAATCGGAATATCATAAACAATAGTTTCATTACCTAAACCATCACAAGAGGCATTTGCATTAATAGTCAAGTCAGTTGGGCAAGTTATTGTTGGATTAGTAATATCATCAATTACAACATTTTGTGTTTGTGTAGATGTGTTTCCATTTCCATCGTCATAAGTCCAAGTTACAACAGTGGTTCCCTGAGCATTGATTGGGAAAACAGCATTATTAGTTACCGCTACCAAACCACCGCAATTATCTGTTGCTATTGGAGCAACAATAGATAAAACTTCACATTCCGCAGTAATATCTGCCAAAACAGGCATATTAGGAACAGGTGCAGTAACATCATCAATTACTACATTTTGTAGCTGTGTAGATGTGTTTCCATTTCCATCATCATAAGTCCAAGTAACTACAGTTGTACCCTGAGCATTGATTGGAAAAACAACATCGTTAGTAACAGTAACTGTTCCACAATTATCTGTTGCAGTAGGGGCTATTAGAAAAAACACTTCACATTCTGCTGTAATATCTGCTAAAACTGGAATAACAGGAACTGGTGCAGTAACATCTAAAACTGTTAAAGTCTGTACGCAGCTAGCAGTATTACCAGCATAATCGGCAACAGTCCAAGTAATATTATTTGCTCCCACTGGATATGAAGCAGCTGCATCATTAGTTACAGATGCAATATTACAATTATCTGATACTACCGGTGTGCCTAAATCAACTGCATTATAAAGCTCAGTTACTCTAATAAACGACCCTGCAGCCCATGCTGGATTAGGATTAGTACCAAATAAAACACAATTTGGAGTCGCAAATTGCACACTGTTAACTCCACCCACATTTATACTCGAAGGATTTAAATTCAAAGTGTACAAATTGGCTACGCAAGTAGAAATAGGTCCTGCGTAATTAGCATCGGCGATTCCATTTAAAGTTAGCGGCAAGGGACTGCCATTATCATTATAACCCTGATAAAATTCAACAGATACAATTACTGGGGTAGTTGTGCCAATACTATTCCAAGAAAATCCGATGGTTCCACTACAGGTTAAAGCTTCTATCGGACTAATTCCACACCATGCACCTGATGTCATACCAGTTAATTGTGAAAATGGGATATCATAAACAGTCGGCTCTAAAAGCAAACCTTCACATGTCAAATCTTCTGAATTAATTGTTAGATCAGGAGGGCATGTAATTGTTGGAACTTCAGTATCTGAAATTGTAAAACTCTGAGTCTGTGCAGAGGAGTTTCCATTACCATCTGTGTATGTCCAAGTTACAATTGTAGTTCCATTGCCACTCAAAGGAAATGAATGTGATGGAGAACCAGTAACCGTACCCGAGCAATTATCTGTAGCTGTTGGGGCAACTGGTATTATGGAGCAAGTTGCAGTAATAGCAGGTAGGTTATTACCCATAATACTACCGAATGATAATGTTTGTGCAGCAGGAATGTTTCCTGATGATACAATAACTGAATTACAGAGTATTTCATAAGTAATACTGTTATCATTCATTGGACCAGTAGTTTCTACAAAAAAAGTATAAGGCCCATTCATTGAAGGAATACCCGGAATTGTTTGAATCAATACCCCAGAGGCATAATTTCCGCTATAAGGACCTCCTGAAGCAACAATTGAATTAGCAACATCTTCCATACGCCAAGTAGTTTCATCAGCCCAAGCGCCTGCACCATATATATTTATAGTAAAACCACTTTGATCTGGAACAGGTGGTATAGCATCATTTATTATAACATTCTGATTTTGAGTAATAACATTACCACCACCATCATTAAAAGTCCAAGTAATCGTTGCCGATGCAGTTATTGGTAAAGTAACATTCGGCACACCTGTAATAATACCTGCACATACGTCAGTAGCTGTTGGTGCTGTTAATGATGTAATAGAACAACCATCAATCAAGTCAGGTAATATACCAGCATCAAGTACAGGAGGCAAATCAGTTACCGCTAAATCCAAAGTGTATGTTCCACAATAACTACCATACCCTTCTACTACAAGGTAATAAGTACCAGCATTTAATGTTTGTATTATTCTGCTCGATGCACCACAAGCATCATCACTAGAAGCTATTTGTGCAAATGCGGAATTATATAAATACAAAAAAGAATCGTAATTGGTTCCATTACATAAGCTCATAGTAACTGATTGTGTAGAGCCAAGTGTAAAACTATAAATCACATCTTTACTTACATCGGCAACATCATTCGCAAAATCACATGTATTTTTGCTATCGATATAATGCGGTAAGCCACAAACGTTAAGATTACCAGCGTAAATAGGATTGGCATACACATCAAGAGTATAATTACCACAATTAGATGAATATCCTTCACATACAATATAGTATGTTCCCGCAGTTAATGTTTGTGTAAGAGTGCTAGAAAGGTCGATACAACCATCATCATCACTTCCTACATAATTAAAGCCCGAATCGTACAGCCAAATATACGTGTCATACGAAGATCCACACATGCTAATTGTTACAGGGTAGCTATCAGCAACAGAAAACTGATAAACAACATCCGCGCTCGGATTAGCAATATCATTTGTATAAGCACATGAATTCTGGCTGTTTACATAATGAGGTTGAAGAGGGTTAATCTGTCCAATCACAATCGGACTCGCAAAATTCTCTTGTGCCTGCAATATTGTCATACAACAAATTCCAATGCACAAAAGAAAAAACCTAAGTAAAAGTTTTCTCATAATCATTAGTTAAAAAGGTTAATTATTTTTTAATACTCAATTCGGCACAAATTTAGAAAAAAATATAATAAAGTTCAAATTATTTTATATAAAACCGCAAATTTAATTCACCAAAAACTAAATGCCTGATTATAAGGTACTTACAGGAAAATGGATAATACTGTTTAATTGTTGTACAAAATGCCATTATTAATGATTCTAAATCACATACCCAGCGGCGGAACAATTTGCTAATGCATCAATAGCGTTGAAAAGCTATTAGTCAATATTTATCAGAATAATTAATTACTCACTTAATACAAATAACCTTTTCAAGCAAAAATTAATCCTTCACACACCTAACATTCATTCCGGCACCAATATTTGCAGTATTGTGCATAACCATTCCGTGGTCGTATTGTAAGGAACGATACCATGAATTAAAAGGATCTTGAGGTGATGATGTCCAGTAATATGCATGCTCATAATAGAAATTAAACAATCCATCTGTTTCACTTCTATTTCCTAGAGGTAACGCTCCGAAACTAGTGATATTTGTTGCACTTTGGTTGGGAACTGCCCAAAATGAATCGCCTGGACTTTTAAGTTTACCACCAGCAACCAAATCGCCACCAAGGAAATTAACAAGAACATCCCATTCGGTATCTGAAGGAACGTGCCAGCCTTCGGGACAAACATTTCTAGGGTCAGTAACTACATTGTAATTATAAAGAATTCCATATCCTAAACCAGTGAAAGGATCATCCTGAGGATAGCAGTAACTTACATTTCCTGTATTTAACATCCAATCTGTAGAGTTACCGGCATAATAAATAGGATCACCGTTTTGGAATCTTGATGTTTTAAGGTTTTCTCCAAGCCAGCTTTGAGTACCAATTCTAAGGACAGGGTAGTAATTACCATCGATGTCATAAACTGGATCGGCTGCAAAATGTCGAACAGGTCTCAGATTGTACATCTGGCTTTTTGGTGCTTCAATAATATTTCCTTCAGATAAACAAACAGCAAACATTTGAGGCTGAGTTGTTGACTCGGTTGATGTCCAATAAGGTGTTGTGCTTATCCCTGTAATGTATTGGCTATTTTGGAACATCAATAAAAGTTCATCTCGAGTTGGCATATACCAATCAAAGTATGATCCGCTGCTATAATATCTACAATTTTGAGCAGCTATCATCGACATCAGACAAGCATCCATAATCTGAACTGTGTTATAAAGTCCCAATCCATATTGAGTACCAACAGCTCCAGTGGCAGATCCAGTACAACCCCAATCTGCAGTTCCATAATCAGATGTTGAACATAGAAGTCCTCCACCATCAGCATCAAGGCTTATAATGAATCCTTCTTCGAAATATTTTCCATAAAGAGAGTCAACTGGAATTCCCATATTAACTATAGCCAAAGGTCTGATACCAAAATCGAGCATTTGCTGCACCGATGCGGTACCCACAAAAGAAATGGTATTACCATAAGCAGTGCCATCATTATTTACTGCATAAGCTCTTAAATAATATGTTTGGCCAGGAGCGATACCATAAAGTTCACTGCTATAGTCATTAGTTCCAGCACCTTCGTCAGTAAAACCAGTATAATTCATCAGTGTAGGATTAGGATCCATTGCCCAAACAACACCTTTTGAAAAAATAGCAGAAGAACCTGGTAGAACGATAATCCCACCAGAGAAGTGTTCATAGAACGCATTTACTGTTACCGGTTTAGTAATCAATGTTGGAAGAGTTGCAGGTTTTACGCACCTTACATAATACATACTATTAGGATCTGCGGCAATTTTATTTATTCGAGATTCGTCAAAAGACAACTCACGTGCATAAGAATAGTATGGCTCTACAGGCTCTGAACCCGAAGTCCAATAACGGCAAACCTCACCTTCTCCAATATAATTATCATTTTCGTCAAAGTATCCTGCGGCTCTAAAATTAAATCCTGTTTCATTAGTCGCTCCAGTATTAGGATAAACCCATGATAAGAATCCAGGTTCTTTAAGTTTTCCACCTTCTGTTGTTCCACGCCAGCCCATATTATCAACAACAGCCTCATCCACACCAAGAAATATCTCAAGAGTTCTCCAATCATCTTCATTTGCAACGTACCAACCTACTGGACATCTACCTCCCTGCTGCAATTCAAATGAACTATATAACCTTCCGTACAAATTTTCATTTATTACTGTATCTTTTGCTGAGCCAGATTTTGCCTGCATAAAACTTTGTGACCGTAGATTCGATGCCATCCATTCCTGATTATTGAGTATTACTGTTTCATAGACATTCCCATCGGGGTCGCTAACTCCCGGACCAGGAGCAAACATCACTGCAAGTGTATTAAATGATATTTCATCACCATATGATGTTCCAACTGCATTGGTTGCATAGGTTCTTATATAATAGCTTGTTGAAGGTTCGAGGTCGTAAATAACTGACATAATTTCGCCTGAACCGGGGCCTTCAGTTGTTATTCCGTCGTAATTAATAACTGTTGGATTTCCAACAGTGTTCCAAACAATACCTTTTTCAGTAATTTCAGTCCAGCCGTCTTGAGTAATAGTTCCATGACAAACTGCAGTACTAACAGAAATGTCTGTTACCGCGCCAGTAACTACCACTGGTGCAGTAATTGGTGTTTTTATACAACGTACCGAAAAACCCGATCCGTCTGATTCAACTCCACGATAAACTGTAATTTCGGAATTCATCAGTTTGCGTGCCCAAGACATGAAAGAAATATCCATTGTTGCAGTCCAAGTAGCGAAATATTCTCCTTCACCTGCAAAGCTTCCATCGCTATTTCTATAACCTGATCCAGTTGCCGAAAATCCACTTTGATTTGTGGCACCCACATTTGTAGCAGTCCAATTTGCAGGCCCCCACTCTTTAAGCATTGCGCCCTGATTATCACCTCTCCATCCTGTATTGGAAGTATCTGTCGCACTCATTCCGAGATAAAACTCCAACTGTTTCCATTCAGAATCCGATGGAACATGCCATCCAGTAGGACAAAGATTTCCAGTACTTGTTGCAACATGATTGTAAAGTCTTCCATTTTTTACCTCGTTTGCTAGAGAATCGTCGTTATACCAACAGTACAACGAAGTCCAACTTGTAGACCACTCAGAGCTGTTATTTGCACGCAAAATAGGTGCTCCATCGTTAAGGCGAGAGGTTCTGAGGTTGCTAGTCATATATTCAGTTGAACCCATAAGAACTGTATTGTAGAAATTACCGTCAATATCAGTTACACCACTGCCGGGGGTAAATAACTCTTCGAGTGTAGAAACAAAAATATCAGGACCATACGATTCGCCAGCCTCATTTATGGCATAAGCCCTGATATGATATGCCGTATTTGGAGTTAATCCATAAACCGTATCTCTATAAATGCCAGAACCAGTGCCATTATTTGTAAAACCTTCGTTGGTTGTAAGATCAGGCAATGGAGATGTTCCCCAAACAAGGCCTCTTTGCGAAATTATTCCTCCTCCATCATCAACTATATTTCCACCACTTATCAATGAGTTTGTTGTTATTTCGGAAACAGCTTGTGTAACAGTTATTGCAGGATTAACAACATCTTTCATACATCTTACAGATATTCCTTTTAACATACTCTCTTCACCACGATATACTCCCTGTTCCGAAGAACTTATCATTCTCGAATAGCCTGTTGAAGCAGTAAGGTTTGGCGTCATTGACCAATAATAGCAAGTACTGCCAATATCTCTAAAAGTTCCATCTGGATCTCTATATCCTGTTGGCAAAACATTCATTCCACTTTGATTTGTGGCTCCGGCATTTGGTGTTAACCAATTAGCCAATCCTGTTTCTTTTAGCATACCACCCTGATTATCTCCACGCCATCCAATTTCATCAGCTTGAGTAGCATCCATTCCTAATGCTTTCTCAAGATCTTTCCAATCTTCATCAGTAGGTACGTGCCAACCGATAGGGCACAAAATTCCAGAATTAATAGCTGCATAATTATAAAGTTTACCGAAGAGTTCTTCGTAAGCAGTAGAATCGTTTTCGCTCCAGCAGTATGCTCCATTTGCCTGTGACGACCAAGCAAGAGCATTATCTGTTCTGTCGAGTGAAGTTCCATTATTATAATTTGCTGTACGTAAATTTTCTGACATATATTCTTTGCCATTAATAATCACAGTCGGATATACATTACCGTCAACATCTGTTACTCCGGCTCCTGATGTGAAAAATGCTGCGAGTGTTGTAAAACTGTATGTATCACTGTAAGCTACTCCTATTCCATTTATTGCATAAGCTTTCACATAATAATCTGCTCCGGCAGACAAACCTGTAATTTCAGAATCAAACAATACAGCCTCATCAGTAGTATTAATCTCTTGATTGTCAACAAGTACAACTGGATTACCAGTTGTATTCCAAACAAAGCCAAATTCTGTAACAGCAGAACCTCCATCATCTGTAACACTAGCTAATAGAAAAATCGAATTCATTAAAATATTGCTTCCAGAAACATCAGAAAGAGCTGCAGTTGTACCTCCAACATTCAAGGTTGTAATGGTTTCGGTATTACTGTATGCCACACCAGCAATATTTATAGCATATGCCCTCACGTAATAAGTTGTATTTGCAAGCAAGCCAGTAATGTCAGAATTAAATAAAATGGCTTCATCTGTAGTATTGATATCCTGATTGTCGACAAGAATAACTGGATTACCTGTTGTATTCCAAACAAAGCCAAATTCTGTAACAGCAGAACCTCCATCATCAGTAACACCAGCTTCGAGAGTAAACGAATTCATTAGAATGTTGCTACCAATCACATCAGATATTGTTGCAGGTATAGCTCCCGAACTCAAAGTTGTGAAGCTTTCAGAATTACTGTATGATACCCCAGCAAAATTTACAGCATAGGCCCTCACATAATAAACTGTATTTATTAGCAAGCCAGAAATTTCAGAATTAAATAATGATGGATCAGAGCTAGTGTTGGCAATGTGATTATCTGTTCCTAAAACTGGATCGCCAGTAGTATTCCAAACAAAGCCGAATTCGGTAACAGCAGTTCCACCATCGTCAGTAACGCCAGCTTCTAGAGATGCAGTATTACCCGTAACTCCACTAACAATTACATTTGATAAAGTTGCAAGCAAATACTCCACTGGTATAGTATCTGATTTTTCGTCGTACACACAACGAACCGACAATCCAAGAGTTTTATATCCGTCTTCACGATAAATATCACAAGAGTCGGCTCTTAATGCTCGGCACCATGCATTTTTATTGTCAGAAGCTGTAGCAGTCCACCATGCACCATAATTGTTAATATGCGAAAACTCTCCTGTCAAGGTTCTCATTCCGCCTGGCAGAGCAAAAAATCCTGCATAATTTGTATTCTCTCCAGGATCTGATTCCCAAAATTCTGTTCCTGATTGCTTAAGCAAACAACCAGCAGGCTCTCCTCTCCATCCTAAAGTTCCAACAGCACCTACCGAAACCGACAAATGATTCTCTAATTCGAGCCAATCGGCATCGGTTGATACATGCCAACCCTGTGGACAAATACCTCCTGAGTAATTTACAGCATGCCAGTTGTAGAGTTTTCCGAATATCTCAGAATTTGCAGGGCTATTATCATAATCGCAATAAGCTACAGTCGTAAGTTGTGACCATGTATTATCACTGTCAATCATTTTTATAGAATTATTATCATTAAAATATGCGGTATTAAGATTTTGTGCCATCCAAACTTGCTCTCCTGCTTCTACAACAGGATATTCAAACTCTTCATAGTCTTTACAAGAATAAAAATTTACCGTAAGTGTAACCACATCGCCAACAGAATATTCATCAGCATTTTCAATGGTAAAAGGAATAATCGTAGTATTCCCAATATCTGATAAAAAAGTAAATATCAACACATCGCCATAAGTATATGGCATTTCGTATTGAGCCTTATCTTTAGTTAAAATAGTCTCGCCAACTTCTGCCTCAACCGACTGAATAAGACTTGCCTTAAAGCCCGAACCAGAGTTTGAAATACCAGCAACTTTCCCAGAATATAAATAGGAATCTCCTCTTAAACTAACAAAATACAAACCTTGAATATTCCCAGTAACTTCAAGTTTGTGATATCCTTCAACTGCATAGAAACTATCGCTAAATATTTGACGGCCTCCAGCATCGGATAAGCAGAGGTTAACTACTCCACTTTTTACAGCAGCGAACTGAATAAAAAAACTTTCATCTGCAGGATTTGGATAAATCTCGAATTGATTTTGTGACTCTGCCAAGAACCTTACATCAGTAGCTTCAACAATATGTAAAGCATCCTCAGGATTCATGGAATAGATAGTATTGTTTGACAAATTTACTACTCTTACAGACTCGATATTTACCGTGTCCGATCCAGGATAAAAATTAACTAATAAATCCTGAGAATATCCAGATAATGAAAATGTCAAAAACAAAATAAGACCTAATAAGCTGATTAGTCTTTGTGCGATGGGTTTGGTTACCAATAGCATATATAATTTTTTTAAATTTTGCTTACTCATAATTTATCAGATTTTAACTATAGAACATAATAAACAAATGAAATGCTCAAAACCGAATTGGTTGCCTTAATAGTCTCGTCGGGTCTTATATCAATAAAGCTACGAGAATACGTTGCTGCAAGATAATAATTTTTATAGCCCGCTCTAAGACCAAAACTTACACCAGTATCAAATCTCTTGTATGAATTCCATTGCTCTCCATAGAATTCAGTGGAATTATCCAAATACGTTTCATGTGGAGTTTGCTCAAAATTCCATTCAAATGGAATCTCTGCCTCTGGTATCTGAGAAAAAGATCTTTTCCCTACAATTGCTATACTGCTGTAGGGTCCAACATTCCCACTAAAAGAAACATTGCCAAGCGGAATTTTGTATCCTACGTAAACTGGTAACTCAAAGCATCCGAAGCTAGCTTTTGAAACAGCAAACCTGTCCTTATATTTATCTCCTTTAGTCATAAAACTAATAGAGGAACTTATATAGACAGTGCTAAAAAGCTCAAATTCGCCGGCAATACCAATTTGATAACCGTATTTAATACTCTTTTCGACCGATGAAGCAATCGTTGATTTTTCAATCACTGATGCCGCAGTCATACCTCCTATTACGCCGTAATGCAAGCCCTGAGCAGAAAGTCCTGCACATAATAATACTGCAATTGCAGATAAAAACAATACTCTCATGATTTAATGCTATTTAATACAAAAATACAAAAATTCCTCATAAAATGTAATTGTTAGCGTTATTTGAAGAAAATAATTTACTTATTTATTAAGTGCTCTTTTCGACAAAACGCTTAAGATGAGTTATTCTTCAACTGCTTTTTATGTTGACCTCTCGCTGGCGCGAATTTGTATCCCATGCCCTTACTATTACAGGCACACGGATTACAAATCCGCGCGAGCTAGGGTTATTTGAAGAAAATAATTTACTAAATTTTTATGTGATCTTTTCTACAAAAATCTTAAGGCGGATGTAAAGAAGTACTTGCTCTCTATCAGTTTCAGAGTTTGCATTCGGCGGATTCATAGCACAAAATCTAATCTTGCCGATCACACCAAATAACTCCAAGACCTAGTTCAAGCAAAGTACTTTATTTTCTGTCGATTACTCGTATGCTCGCTTTTACTTATTTCTTGAAATACTTTTGTATTAATGCAAGTAAGTCATCTTTATTAATTGGTTTTGAAATATAATCGTTGCATCCTGCTTCAATTGCCTTTTCTCTGTCGCCTGAAAGTCCCAAAGCTGTCTGTGCTATTATAACTACATCTGGGTTGAATTGTCGAATTTGTCGAGTTGCCTCATGTCCGTTCATTACAGGCATTTGAATATCCATCAGTATTAAATCTATATCTGGATTGTTTCGACAAACTTCAATAGCCTCAAAACCGTTTCTTGCTTTTAAAATTTCTTTGCTATACTTCTCTAAATCAATAGCAATAAGCATTTCCGATACTACATCGTCCTCGGCAATTAGTATTTTTAGTTTTTTAATCTTGTTATTTTCATCTTGCGACTGTACAACTTTTCCAACAACTTTTTCTTCATCTAATTCGGCATTGTAGGGTAATGTGAAATAAAATGTAGAACCAATTCCATCTTCGCTTTCTACCCAAATTTTGCCGCCAAGCATCTCCACGTATGCTTTAGAAATTGACAAACCCAGTCCTGCGCCCTGATGAGCCATTTTATCGGAAATATCAGCTTGAATAAAACGTTCAAAGATAGCTGACTGTCTGTCTTTTGGAATTCCAATTCCTGTGTCTTTCACGTAAAACTCTAATACTTTGACTTCGAGAGCCTCAGCCGTCGTATTAGTTTTTAAAATATAACCAAATTCTATCTCACCCTCATTGCTGTATTTAATGGCATTTTTTACAAGATTGGTGAGAATGGAATATACTTTCTCACTGTCTGTTCTAATAATGGCTTCTTTTGTCGGCAAGGCGTTTTTAAAACGAAAATGCATTCCTTTTTCTTCAACCTGTGGTTTAAAGAAAATGTATATAAATTCCATTTTCTCGTTTATGTTGGAATCCTTAATATCAACATTCATCAAATTTGCTTCAATTTTAGAAATGTCAACTATATCATTGATGATATTAAGCATTCGAGCGCCACTTTTCTCTATGATTCTTATATACTCTTGCTGCCTTTCACCAGAAAGACTAGGCTCTTTCAGTAGTTCAGAAAAACCAAGAATGCCATTCATCGGAGTTCTTATTTCGTGGCTCATGTTAGCTAAAAATGCAGATTTGAGGCGGTCGGATTCCTCAGCATGTTCTTTCGATTTTATTAGATCCTGTTCTGCCTGTTTCCGTTCGGTGATGTCTATGCCGATGCCCAAAAGATAGGGTTTTTCTTCAATCACAATTCGCCTGCCAGTCATGAGTAACCATTTGAACTCCGGTCCACCATGTAAAAGCACTCTTGCTTCAACAGTCTCAGCATCCCCATTTTTGAGCACGTTCTCAATTCTTGAAGCGATTAAGTCGCGATCTTCAGGATGAATGGTGTCTAACGCGTTTGTGTCGGGCAACATGTTATCCGGTTTGCCAACAATAACGTCACGCTGGTATGCGTTCCAGCGTACATATCTGCCATTTTCGTCGAGCATGTAGAATGTGCCGGGGGTACTTTCAATAATTGCGTCACTGATAGCCCGCTCTTTTATGGCAATCAACTCTGCCTGTTTCCGCTCGGTGATATCAACATCAAGACAAAAGAGTTCTTG
The DNA here is from genome assembly GCA_964579045.1 of uncultured Bacteroidales bacterium. Lineage (GTDB taxonomy): Bacteria > Bacteroidota > Bacteroidia > Bacteroidales > ML635J-15 > Bact-19. The sequence goes on from CAZOHR010000006.1 coordinate 33,763, forward strand.
TGCATGCCCCGGCACCTTAACAATGGCATGGTGAGATATTACCGGTACCGGTGAACCATCTTTGTGTTTTAAAAACAATTCTTCCGAAGGAATGGGCTCTCCTGATTCAGCCATTTTATGCATTGCATTTGTTACCCCTTCCTTCATTTCAGATGGAATAATTAAATCAAGCAGATTTTTGCCAATAGCCTCCTGTTGGGTGTATCCATATAGTTTTTCGGATGCTTTATTCCAGAACTGAGTAATTCCTTCGGGTCCGTAACCCTGAACTGCTACAGTATCAATATTCTCCATCAGGTTTCGAAACCTTGTTTCGCTTTCCTGTAATTCTTTTTTCGCACGAATTCTTTCTGTAATATCAATCAAAGTCAAAAGACACGATTCATTATTCTGACTAACAATACCGTCGATATTTACATAAATCGGCAAGTTGCCTTCGGT
>CAZOHR010000007.1:0-1085 GCA_964579045.1 uncultured Bacteroidales bacterium
TGGTTGAACTAAACTATATTGGAGTGCATAACGTGCTTGCAATTCGAGGCGATGCCGATAAAAATACAAGAATGTTTATGTCAGAAAACGGTGGACACGCTTATGCTATAGACTTGGTAAAGCAGATTGCAGATTTGAATAAAGGAATTTATCTCGATGAAGAATTGTTGGAGAAAACTGCCACAAACTTCTGCATTGGAGTTGCTGGTTATCCCGAAAAGCACAACGAAGCTCCCAATTTTAATTCCGACCTAGATGTTCTGAAGCAAAAAATTGATGCAGGTGCTGAGTATGTTGTTACTCAAATGTTTTACGATAACGCGCATTATTTCAGATTCCTCGACAGATGCTCAAAATCAGGAATTAATGTCCCTATTGTTGCCGGAATAAAACCTATTTCAATTATCAACCACCTCAATGTTATTCCCAAAACCTTTAATGTTGAGATTCCAGAACAACTCGAGAAGCTTATTCGAAATTGCAAATCCAATGAGGATGTGCGAAACGTAGGAATAGATTGGTCAACAAAGCAATCCGAAGAACTTCTACAAGCAAATGTGCCCGCCATCCATTATTACACAATGGGAAAATCTGACAATATTGTAAGTATTTGTAAAAATGTAGGGTTTTAAGCGAATACGGCTCCTCGAATTATCACAACTACCGCGCGAGGTGTGAAATTTACAAAAAAACGAAGTTGTGTTTCAATAAATATTCTGCAATTCTTATTCTGCTTTTTAGGTTTTTAATTTTTTGCTCAAAAATCATGGCAGCTGGTCTAGTTTCAAATTCTTTATAAGCAAAGATTGACCAAGGAATGTACTTTGAGGTTGAGGAAACTTCCCTACTGTTATGTTTTAATAACCTAGTTTCTAAGTTATTTGTTTGACCATAATAATAGCGGTCGTAATCTTTTGAATATAATACATAGACAAAATACGTCATAAGCAAAAAAGGCTTGCATTTGCAAGCCTTGTGGAGCATATCGGACTCGAACCGATCACCTCTAGACTGCCAGTCTAACGCTCTAGCCAGATGAGCTAATGCCCCTAAATATTTTTGTTTTTCAAAGTATAGCATAACGC
>CAZOHR010000007.1:1185-33785 GCA_964579045.1 uncultured Bacteroidales bacterium
ACAATAACTTTTTTAGCTCACTGTTAGATTTTTACTTAAAAATCGGGGCCAGATGAGCTAATGCCCCTAAATATTTTTGTTTTTCAAAGTATAGCATAACGCTCTAGTCCCGAAAAACAGAATTCTCTTTTTGGAGAATTCGTAGTTTTTCGAGGACCCTCGATTTTTAAAGTAAAAATCATGTCCAATGAAAACAGAATTCAAAATTTCAACAATAACTTTTTTAGCTCACTGTTAGATTTTTACTTAAAAATCGGGGCCAGATGTGCTAACGCCCCCGAATTTAGCTCACTGTTAGATTTTTACTTAAAAATCGGGGCCAGATGTGCTAATTCCCCCCATTATTTTAGTTCTTCAAAAACTTTCCGCCAGCTACTGGAACTTTGTTTTTGTCGAAAATTTGATAAACATAAGTGCCTGTTGCATAGTTGCTTACATTCAAAGTTGTGTTGTCCGAATCAAGTTTTGTAGTTGAAACCAAACGTCCGTCAGCAGTGAAAACAAACAAACTACAATCATTTGAATTGTCAAAAACAAAATTCACTATTTCTGTTGTGGGGTTTGGATAAACTTTCAAATTTGAACTAAATGGAGTATTAACATAACTTAAGAATGCATATCTAAATGTCATATTATAGATAGAGTCATAAGCAGAATTATATTCTATCTCAAGTAAAGGACTCTTCCATCCATTCGTCCAGTAAGAATGTGTATTAACAGTGTCAACCATTGGCAATTCCATTGGTAGTTGGTCTCCTATACCAGGGATATCGCTAAGTGAAGTATAAGAACCACCAAATTTGCTTCTAAGCTGTACATCAAAAGATGTCATCATTTTGCGATTTTCGCGCAAATACTGAAATGTACCGTTCTGATTTGAATCACCAACAAACTGGATATCTCCAAATTCATCGAACGTAGTATTTATTTTTGCATCCATGAAAAATCTTACAGTATCGAACACCATTGTAAGCTGTGCATACGTATCAGCAGGAATTATTGACTCAAACATCGAAATTGGTTGTTTGTCGAATGCAACACCCTGATCAATCGATACGTCGTTGTAATCTGCTGGAAATTCAGTCATTATTAGGTTGTCTACAAATTCCAGATTCATCACATCTCCAGTAAATGGAAGTTGACCTTGCATTCCCATAAGTTCTACGCTAGCATCTGTAATTTTAAGATGCATTACAAATCCATCACGGGTATTAAATGCACATGTGGCATCTGTAAATAGCCCTTCGAGATCTGTTTCTGACGAAGGAAAATATCTAAGTGTGTCAAGAGTGACCATCGGGAATTCTGTTTGGTCATCAAAAATTGTATCCACTGGCATAACACTATCTCTGTGCACGCTGTTATTATCTTGCTCAAATGCATAATAGATTCTTGGAATAGAATCATTTACATCAACAAAATCAGTCCGTAAAATGGAAATTTGACACATAGCATCAAAGCCTAATATTGCTAAAAGGCAAAACAGGAAATATTTTTTCATAGTGCTTAGGTTAGGTGTTTGGGAAAACTAATCGCCAAAAACGGTTTGCTCGTTTACTTCAATCTTAGATTCTACAGTCTTATCATTCTCAAGAATAAGTACGCCAACTCCTCTTCTTGCAAAAGGATGAGTGCGGTCAGAATTAACAGTCACCTCAACTTTATAAATAGCTTCATATTTAAAGTCGTAGGTTACTTCACCCAAATCGTTTGTCCAACTTGTATCTGCTACTGGTTTGGCTTCGTTTAAAAGATAAACAATAGTATGAGCACTGTCCGAATTGGCAGCTTTTACAATCACCATTGCTCCTTCAACAGCTTCATTGTTTTCATCAACAACTGTAACTTTAGCTTTTGGTGGCACCGGTTCTTTACAGCTGAAAGTCGAGAACACTACTCCTGCAAGGATTGCAACAATTATGGCAACATTAACTAATCTTTTCATAATATATAACAATTTGTTTATTTTTGTAACTGACAATATTACTATTTTATTTTTTACAAATCAAATATTTTTTCATGAATAAAACTAAATTTATTTTTTTACTTACAATTCTAGCTTCTGTCGGCTTTTATTCATGCTCTGTGATGAAAAATCCGACCAAAATCAACACTTATGTTCATTTTACAACCACTGGTGGTGACTTTGTAATTGGTTTGTACGAAGGTACTCCTTTGCACAAAGACAATTTTATCCAAAATGTTAGCAACAAAACCTATGATTCAACATTAGTCTATTCTGTTATTGCAAACGGATTAATAAGGATGGGGTTGCCTGAAAACACAAACGAAGATGATTTTTTGAAAGAAAATTTCAATTATGCTTCCATTCGGGAGGAAATAAACCCAAAACTAATCAATAAAACAGGTGCCGTGGGCATGTTACGATTGTCAAACAATGCTAATCCAGATAAATATTCGGATAGCCAGTTGTTTTATTTAGTGGAAGGGATAAAGACTGATGCTAAAACCTTGAAAACGATGGAAGCCAAGCGTAATGCTCCGATGATTTCTGATTACATGACTGTTTATCTCAATTTACCCGAGAATAAAGTTTATAAAGATAGTCTTGACTACTATAAAATAGAAAAAAAACACACAGAATGGAGTAGGCTTTATGCCGAATTATCAAAGAATGTAATTCCAAAAATAGAAATGGATGGCAAGAAGCTTTTCGAAATGACAGATTATCAGATTGAAGTGTATTCTCAAATTGGAGGAGCCCCAATTTACGATGGGCAATACTCTATCTTTGGTGAAATTGTATATGGAAACGAAATTTTAACAAAACTTACAGGTTTTAAAACAAATCTGTATAACCAACCAAAAGAAAATATTTATATCTTGTCAGCCCGAATTTTGACAAAAAAAGAATTTAAAACATTAAAATAGTCTAAGTATGAAAATTAAATTTTTAGTAGTATTATTTCTGTCAATTAGCATTTTTGCTTTAGCGCAGAAATCAAATGAAAGCCTTGAAATTAAAAGCTTTAAGCTTGATAACGGATTAACAGTTTATCTGAACGAGGATCACAGTGTGCCAAATGTTTTGGGAGCAGTTATTATTAAAACAGGTGGTAAGTTCGACCCTGCTGATCATACTGGAACATCGCATTATCTCGAACATATGATGTTTAAAGGAACTGACGAACTTGGAACTGTTGATTATGAAAAGGAAAAAGTAGTTCTCGATAAGATTGCCGAGAAGTATGAAGAGTTAGCTAAAACTACTGACCCAATCCAAAGAACTGCAATTCAGAAGGAAATAAACGAATTGTCTTTGGAAGCTGGAAAATATGCAATTCCTAACGAGGTGGACAGATTGCTCGACCAGATTGGATCAAGTGGTGTTAATGCATTTACCTCTGATGAAATTGTAGCTTATTTTAATGTTTTTCCAAAAAATCAAATGGAAAAGTGGATACTCCTTTACAGTCACCGATTTAAGAATCCAGTGTTCCGCTTATTCCAATCAGAACTTGAAACAGTTTTTGAGGAGAAGAACATGTATATGGATGATTTCAGCACAAGCATGATTGAGACTTTTTATAAAAATTTGTACAAAAACCATCCTTATGGTACTCAAACTGTTATCGGTACTGCTGAGCACATTAAAAACCCTTCTCTCAATAATATGAGAAAGATGTACGACACTTATTATGTCGCTAATAATATGGCTCTCGTAATTACTGGTAATTTCAATTCTAAGGAAGTTATTCCAATGATTGAAAAGTATTTTGGCACATGGAAACAGGGGGAAGTTCCTAAATACCCAGAATATGATGAAGCTCCATTTAATGGAGTTGAGCTTGTACAAGAGCGTATCACTCCTGTGAAAATCGGTATGATGGGTTTCCGTACTGTTAAAACAAATCATGAAGATGAAGCTGCTTTAACTGTTTGTCAAGCCTTGCTAAGTAATTCATCATCAACTGGTTATCTCGATAAGCTTAGCTTAGATGGTCAACTTCTAGAAGTAATGTGTTTTAATGATATTCGTAATGACCATGGTGCTTTAATGGTATTATATGTTCCAAAAATCGTTGGACAATCATTGAAAAAAGCTGAGAAATTGGTTTATGACGAAATTCTTAAACTTCAAACAGGCGAAATTGATCCTGTATTTCTTGAAGCTGTAAAACTTAATTTAATAAAAGAGCATCAGCAATCTTTGGAAAACTCTCAGGAAAGAGCATTTTTAATCGCTCAGTTATTTACCTCGGGCAAAACTTGGGAAGAAACACTCGATTATCCTAATCAAATTGCAGCAATTACTAGTGATGATATTAAGAAAGCATCTGCAAAATATTTTAACACAAATTATCTTTCATTCCAATCAAAAATGGGATTTCCTAAAAAAGACAAACTCGAAAAACCGGGATTTGATCCTGTAATTCCAATAAATACAGAGGCTAAGTCTAAGTTTGCTCAAAAGTTTGAAGATATGCCCGAACAAAAATCAGAACCTGAGTTTATCAATTTTGACAAAGACTTGAGCATTATTGAGAATGAAAGTGGAGTTAAGATATATCATGTTAACAATAGTGTTAACGATATTTTCAATATTTCGTTAAGATTTAAAACGGGTAAGATTAATGACAATCGATATGAGCAACTTGCAGAATATATGCAGCTAATCGGAACTAAAGAATATAAACTCGACGAATTCAATAATAAGTTGCAGCAATACGGTTGTTCATTTTATGTGTCTGCAGATGATAATTATTTTGTAATTGACATAAATGGCTTTGATAAATATTTTAAAGAATCTGTAAGTTTAGTGCTTTCATTGCTTAAAAGCCCAGCTGCTGACGACTCAAAACTTAAAAATATTAACCAGAATGCCGCATTCTTAAGAAAGTTCGAAAGCAGTTCTCCAGATGAATTGTCCGAAGCATTATTTAAATATGGCGTGTATGGCTCTAATTCTCCTTATCTAAGAAGGGCAACACAAAAAGATGTTGGAGCACTTAAATCTGAAGATTTACTAGCATTACTTGAATCTACACTACACGAAAATTTTAGTGTGCACTATTCTGGTACTTTGGGAACAAAGGAAGTTGCAGTTTTCTTTGATGATAACTTTAAACAGTCAAAAAATGAATCAGCAGCTAAATTCCCAGTAATCCTACCACGAACAGAATACACAGAAAATACAATTATCTTACTTGATGATCCTAAATCCTTGCAAAGTAGAATTTATTTCTATGTTCAGGGTGGAGAAAATAATCCAAAAGAAAGAGCAGCAGCAGCAGCATTTAATCAATATTTCGGAACAGGAATGTCTGCATTGGTTTTCCAAGAAATAAGAGAGTTTAGGTCAATGGCTTATTCTGCTTATGCAGTGTATAGAAACGGATTTGTGCAAACTGAAAAGGGATACCTTCAGGCTTTTGTGGGAACACAAAGCGATAAAACTATCGATGCAATAAGTGTTATGGATAGCCTCATTCGTTATATGCCACAAAAAGAAAATCGTATGCCAGATATAAAGTCAGCTCTTATTCAGTCGGTAAACAGTACAAAACCCGAATGGCGCGAACTCTCCGAGACAGTTGAAACTTGGCAAATACAGGGATATAAAGAAGATCCTCGTAAAGTTCAGTTTGAAGTATTCTCAGGAATTGATTTTAGTAATATTATGTCATTTTATAAAGCCAATATTTCTGGTAAACCAATGTTAATTACCATTGTCGGAAATAAAAAGCAAATTGACATGGAGAAATTGGCAAAATATGGAAAGATTATTGAAGTCGATAAAAAACAAATTCTGAATTAATAGCATATTACATTAATTTGCGGCAAAGTACTGGCAACGGTACTTTGCCGTTTTAATCTTATTATAATGGAAAAAAAATTACTAATTGCATTCTTCCTGATTTCAGGATTTGCTTGCTTCTCGCAGGCAACTATTAAGCTAATGACTTATAACTTGCTTAATTTCAATAATTATACTACTTATTGCACAAGCGCTAATAACTCCCATGTGGCAAAAGCTGGGTATCTCAATACCATTGTTACAAACCAGCAGCCTGACATTCTTGCAGCTTGCGAAGTCGGCACAAATACTAGTGCATCATATACTACAAATTATATACTAGGCAATGCACTAAATATAAATGGGGAAACTAAATGGTTGGCAGCTTCTCCAACAGGATCTTATCTCATTAATGGTCTGTTTTACGATAAAAACAAATTCCAGTTAGTGTCACAACCTGTTGTTACTACCGACGTGAGAGATATTAATATTTATAAACTGAAATACCTAGATTCTGAAGAATTACTTTATTTAAATGTTGTAATATCACATTTAAAAGCAGGAGATACTCCCGAAGACGCCGCCGATCGTGCTGCAATGGTGCAGGAACTTATGGATTATCTGCATAATTTGGGAAATAATGAAAATTATGTAATTGTAGGCGATTTTAATGTTTACACAGATTCCGAGCAGGCTTTTCAGAAATATATTAATCCTACTTATCCTAACCTTGCTTTCTTTGACCCTGTTAATCAATTAGGAGATTGGAATAGTAATTACTCTTATCGGAATTATCATACACAATCTACTCATGATGACTCTAATTCAGATTGCCATAGTTATGGTGGAATGGATGATAGATTTGACTTTATTCTTATCAGTTCGTCGGTTAAAGATGGCACTGCTGGAATTGAGTACAAAGCCGATTCGTATTGGGCGGTTGGTCAGGATGGATATCGTTACAATAATTCAATAAATTCTCCTACAAACTCGACTCTTCCAGCTAATGTGATTTCTGCTCTTTATAATATGAGCGATCACCTTCCGGTTGTTGCTGAGTTTTATATGGGCGACCAGAACTCAGTAGCGAGCCTTTCGTCTGACCCTATGTTTTATGCAAATATTGTAAACCCTGTTGAAGGTGAATTAAAGTATCAGCTAAAAACAACATTTTCAAAGGAAATATCTGTGTGTGTATATTCAGTCTCAGGGAAAAAATTATTCGAAACAGCAATAGAATCGGTTAATGGAAATATCTATACTCATGACATTAGTTATCTAGCTGCCGGAATGTATATTCTTAACTTCAGTGGCGAAGGGATTAATCAATCTTTCAGAATTGTAAAAGGCGAATAAAAGGTGATAGAAAAAGATTATTCTGAACTCATTAAGAAATTAAAAAAGCTAAATGCGAAAAAGCTTGATCAGCTATTTCTAGATTTTCATATTGACGAGTTCAATAAAATTGACTGTCTCGATTGCGGAAAGTGCTGTAGTGGGTTAGGTCCAAGATTGTCGGATGTCGATATTGACAGGCTTTCGGAGCATCTAAAAATTAAATCATCTGCTTTTGTACAGACATATTTGCGTATTGATGAAGATAAAGATTTTGTTTTTAAGTCAATGCCTTGTCCGTTCCTTATGGACGATAATTTTTGTATCGTTTATAAATCTAGACCCAAAGCTTGTCGCGAATATCCTCACACAGACAGGAAAAACATCAGAAGTATACTCGATCTTTGTGTAAAAAACATAGAAACCTGTCCAGTAGTAGAAAATATTTTTGAAAAACTTGAGAAAATGAGAATTGGTGGTAAATTGTAAGGAAGTGAACATATTTACCTTAATTTAGGTTAAACAATATAAGCAGAATTGAATCGTTAATGTATTATTATTTTATTTTTGCAAAAATAGATTAAATGAACAGGACAGTTTTCACAATATTACTTAGTTTTAGCATTGCAGTTTCATTTGCACAAAGCGGAGGCGACAATACCTATGAGTTCTTGAATCTCCCATCAGGATCAAGAATAGCGGCATTGGGAGGAAATAATGTTTCACACTACGATGACGATCTTAACTTTGTCCTTAACAACCCAGGCTCCCTCAGGCCAACTATGGACAATAAGATTACCATAAACTACATTAATTATCTTAGCGATATTAACTTTGGCTATGTTTCTTATGCAAAGACATTTAGTAATATCGGCACATTCGCTGCTGGAATACAGTATATAAATTATGGGACATTCTTGCATACTGACGAAACAGGCGAGATTTATGGAGACTTTGTTCCTTCGGAATATTCGTTTAATATTGCATACTCCAAGCCATTGACTCCAAAATTGCAGTATGGGGTAAACTTAAAAACTATTTATTCGGCATTTTATAGCTACTATTCTTCTGGTCTTGCATTAGATGCAGGATTGTCTTATATTGATACAGCAAAATTACTTTCAGCGGGTTTTGTTGTGAAAAACCTTGGAATTCAACTAAAACCTTACACCCCAGGATTTCGCGAACCTTTGCCTCTTGATGTACAGCTAGGTGTTACCAAAAAACTTGCACATGCTCCTTTTAGGTTCTCTGTAACAGCGCAAGATTTGCTAAACTGGAATTTAACATACACTAGCGTTTTCGACAATTCTTACGAAATAAATACAGTGGTGGCCGATTCAACTTTTGGGCAGAAACTAACAAAAGTGATGAATAAAGCAGGAGAGATTGGTGACGAATTTATCAGCCATATTGTTATTGGTGCAGAGATTGTTCCACATGAAAACTTCTATATTGCTATTGGATATAATTACCGCAGACGATCCGAATTGGCTTTGCAAACCGCTCCAAAATTGGTTGGTTTGTCAATAGGATTTGGACTAAAACTCGCAAAATTTAACTTAAGCTATGGTTTTGCTTCATATCACCTCGCTGGAGCATCAAATCATTTGAGCCTTGGCATTAACCTGAATGCATTTTATAAAAAACAGAATTTATAAGTAGCATTATCACAAAAAGTTTAAAAAAATCTAAATAAAACCTCATATGTATAGGCTTTATAATCCCCTGCTCACTCGGATTTGCAATCCTAGTGGCTGTATATTTTCATTATATGTGCCAAAATTCGCATTTCATCACATCTTCTCAAACCTCAAATTCTCAATCTTATTTCCACAATAAACCCTCACAACATAACTTCCTGTTGCAAGTTCTTTAATGTTAATTTCAGTTTCTTCGGAACTTAAATTTTTAGTTAAAACAACTTGACCTGCAGAATTCAGAATCTCGATATAAGAAGCATTTTCCTGCTCAAGAATATTTACAAATACTCTATCTTTTGCAGGATTTGGATAGATTTTATATCCTGAATTTTGATTTTGCAGTATGCTTTCAACTCCACAATCGATAACAGTAACTTCTTTGGTTATTGTTTTGCTTTCGCCGTAAGCATCGGTTACAGTAATGTATATTTCCTGCAAACCAGCTGTGGTTGGTGTGTAAAGCTCAACAGGTTTTGCAATACATTGACCCCATGAATGATTTGTAAGAGTTGCTTCGGTTATGGTTTGTTCAAAATAGGTTTCGCCTCCCCATTGCAAATCTACGTGTGTAAGTCCAATTTCCACCGGAACAAATGTGGGAGGGTAATAAACACTGTCTATAGCCTGACCTGTGCTAATTTCAATTGTGTATGGTGCAGATTTACCAGCAATGTAAGCATAAACGCTTATAGTATCGCTCATGCAAATTGTCTCGGACAACTCAATATCAATGTTTAATTCGGGTAATTCAACATTACTTAACCCATCCAACCCGAGGCTGTCTGTCTTTACAAGCCAGGATTGCTGAGGTGGATCATAACCATGTGTATCATACTCGTTACCATAACCGGCAAGAATAAAACCATTGTCGGTTGTTGGTTGTAAAACTGTTAAATATTGTTGTCTGGTAAGTGAATCTATTGCATAATAATACCTGTGCCATTTTATGTTACCATTTGAATCTGTTTTAATCAGATAGCCCCGATTTCTCGGATAATAACTATATGATGAGCCTAATAGCATTAAATCTCCAGAATTCAGTTCAATTAGAGAATTCAAATTTGACAAAAGCTCAATTTCTCCACCTCCTGGATAATATGTATAATGTCTGTAATAATTGGTTGAAATCAACTCTCCATCCTGACTTATTTTTCGCAAACATCCATCCCAAAGAATTTCACCGCTGCCTGTCCCATATTTTGCTGCAGGATATCCGCCGCAGGCTAGATAACATGAGTCTTTTGTCTGGAGTAGACCATTTACAGCTCCGTTACGAAAATTGTTGCGGCCATAATTGTGCTCCCATAAAATATTGCCGGAGGTATCTGTATTTAAAATATACCATTTTGTGTTGTTTATATTTGTTAACCAGGTAGCACCTCCAGAAAGAATTGTCCCTGACATTGTTTCTATGATATAACTTCCATATTCGTAAACATAATTACCAAATTCCTTCTGCCAACACAAATTCCAATTGCTATCAACTTTCATGAGATATAATCTATATTGATCTGGGTGCTCATAATCATAAGACTGTCCTGTCAAATAATAATCTCCATTTTCAGTTAAAGTATGATGAAAAACTTTTTTCCACGAAGTGTCGTTTGCAAAAACGTGAAATGTTTTTAAATTGAATAAACTGTCAAAAGTGCTGATATGAATCCCAAGCAAGCCTTCTGATGTATTTAAATATCCTCCAGATAGTGAAAATTCATTATTATGCCTTTGAAAATTTTCATCCCAGCCTTCCCACAACTGATTATTGTCAACTGGCGACAGTTTTTTCCAAACCCGATTTCCGCTATTGTCAATAAAGAATAAAGAATAACATCTAACTCCATTAGTATTTCCTGTTCCAGTTACATATACGTATCCAGTGTCCAAAGCAATTACGCTGTTCATTACATTAGCTACTGTATCCTCAATTATTATATTAAACACATTTTGTGCAAATGCTGCAAATTGTATTAATAACAATGATATTATCAAAACTTGTTTTTTCATTTTGCTAAATTAAGGAAAAAAGGCGAACCATTATGATTCGCCTTTATATTTTTTACTTTGTTTTAGTAATTTTCACGGTATTCTTATTTCCGTAACAATCTGATATTTCGATAATATAAACACCAGGAGTATAATCAGTAAGATCTATTGTCTTAAAATCAGCAACCATGCTAAGCTCAACTCGTTGTAATGCCTTTCCATCCTCTGAATAAATAACGATTTCTCCTGTATTACAATTGTTTTCACGACTAAGTTTCATCGCTTTTAACAACAAATCGTACCCCTCACTGTAGGTTTTGCTGAAATCGTATTCTACAAAAATCAAACCTGTTGTTGGATTAGGATAAACTTTGAGCTCGGGTTTAAAAATATCCTCAGGCTTTGCATTTGCTGCAACTGATTTTGGGATCATTTCTTCCCAAGGCAATGGAGTATATTCAGAGTAAACACTATCCGTTGCATATTCATACAGAATTTCAGCTAATGCAGAATACATCGACGACTCGTCCAAAGCCGCATCATAAAGCATTTCTTTTTTAGTGTCAAGGAATTTGGTATCTTTCTCGTCATCATCAAGAATTGTTAGATAAACTTCGTTAACCTCACAATATCTTAAGACTTCATAAGATTTTTCTTCGGGCAAGATCGCAAACCAAATAATTTTTGCAAAAATAAAATCAAATAATAAATGGCTTTATAATCTGATTTTCTTAAATTTGTGGAATAAATAATTTTGTGCAGAATCAACCAATTCAAATTGCTGTAGATGGATTTTCATCATGTGGTAAAAGTACTTTAGCCAGAGAACTTGCCCGTAAACTTGGATTTGTATACATTGACAGCGGCGCTATGTATCGTGCAGTCACTCTTTTTGCAATCCGAAAAAATCTGATAATAGGAGAGGATGTAGATTTAATAAATTTAGTTAGTAAACTTGATGAGGTTAAAATTCATTTTGAATTGGATGCTAACTTTAGTCCAGTTACTTTTCTTAATGGCGAAAATGTAGAAAATGAAATTAGACTAATCACTGTTTCGTCTAAAGTTAGTTTTATAAGTGCTGTTCCTGAGGTGAGACAAAGAATGGTCCTTCTACAGCGCGAAATGTCTGCAAATAAATCGGTTGTTATGGATGGCCGCGATATTGGAACCGTAGTGTTTCCCAATGCTGCGCTTAAAATATTCGTAACAGCAGGAATAGATGTAAGAGCAAAAAGACGATTTGATGAACTAGAAGCTAAAAATCAGTATGTTGACTTTGAAACCATAAAAAAGAATCTTGCTGATAGAGATTTCATTGATCAAAATAGGGCAGACTCTCCACTTAAAATGGCTCAAGACGCTGTGCTGATTGATAATTCAACATTAACCCGCGAACAGCAGTTAGAGCATGCTTTACTTCTAGTTAAAAAGATTTTGAATGAGAGTTGAAATTGATAAATATGCTGGTTTTTGCTTTGGTGTTACACATGCAATTAGAGAAGCTGAGAAGTTCTCCAAATCTGGCATTTCTTGTCTAGGCGAGATAGTCCACAATTCTAAAGAAGAGCAACGGCTCAATAAGCTGGGGATGAAAACTATTTCGTACGACCATCTGGAAGATTTGTCAGGAAAGAAAATGCTGATTAGAGCGCATGGAGAACCTCCAGAAACATATTCTAAAGCAAGAGACGCTGGTATAGAGATAGTAGATGCAACTTGTCCTGTCGTTCTTCGACTTCAAAAAAGGATAAAGGAAAAGTTTGAACAAAATCCCAAATCGCAAATTATTATTTTTGGTAAAAAAGGACACGCCGAGGTTAATGGACTCGTAGGACAAACTGAAGATAAGGCAATTGTCATCAGTAGTATTCAAGAAGCAGATGCTTTGGATCTACAAAAATCAACATTCCTTTTTTCTCAAACAACATCAGATTATTTTGAATACGATAGAATAAGCGATTTTCTTAAAGAGAAATCATTAAAAATAAATGGAACTGATGAGCTCTTTACGGTATTTCAGACTATTTGCCCTAGTGTAAAAAATAGAATCCCTCGCCTGAAAGAGTTTTGCGCAGCATTTGATCTAATTGTTTTTGTCAGCGACAATAAAAGCTCTAATGGTAAAATGTTATATGAGGTTTGCTCTGCAAGTAACTCAAGATGCCACTTTGTTACCGAACCAAGTGATATTCAAAAGGATTGGTTTGCGGGCGTAGCAAGCGTTGGTATCAGTGGTGCTACATCAACTCCCCTTTGGTTGATGGAGGATGTTAAGATTGAAATAATAAATTTATTAACAAACTGAAAGAAAATAGCTTTTAGATTTTCTTTCTTAGTATTTTTGTGTTTCAGTAAACAAAGTGAAAATTCAAATTGCAGATGCCGAATTCAAATTCTGTTATTTGTAATTTGATAATTGTAATGTGTAATTTAATCATTTATGTCACAGATAAAGAAAATAGCAGTTTTGACATCAGGAGGAGATGCTCCAGGTATGAATGCAGCAGTTAGAGCTGTCGTAAGAAAAGCAATTAGTCAGGACCTTAAAGTGTATGGTATTCTCCGTGGATACGAAGGATTAATCAAAGGAGATTTTATTCCAATGGTCTCTAAGAGTGTCGGAAATATTATTCAACTCGGAGGAACAATTCTAAAAACTGCACGAAGTGAGAAGTTTCGCACAAAAGAAGGCAGAGCCGAAGCATTTAAAAATCTTAAAGATCACGAAATTGATGCACTTGTTGTGATTGGTGGAGATGGAACTTTTACTGGTGCCAGAATCTTTATCGAAGAATATAATTTCCCAATTGTCGGCATTCCAGGAACAATTGACAACGACCTTTTTGGTACTGATATGACAATTGGTTTCGACACAGCAATAAATACTGTTGTTGAAGCAGTAGATAAAATCAGGGATACCGCCGCTTCACATGAGCGTATCTTCTTTATTGAAGTTATGGGTCGTGATGCAGGCTTTATTGCACTTAGAGCTGGTATTGCTAGTGGAGCAGAGGCTGTTCTTGTTCCAGAAGTTGCAACTGACCTTAAAGCCTTGCATAAGCAGTTAACCGAGTATATGGCAAAAAAGAAAACTTCTAGTATTATTATTGTTGCAGAAGGTGACGATGCGGGAGGTGCTTTCCAAATTAAAGAAGCTATGGAAAAATTCGGTGGTGAATTTGACATGAAAGTAACCGTACTTGGTCATATTCAAAGAGGTGGTTCACCAACCGCTTATGATCGTTACCTGGCTAGCAGACTTGGTATTGCATCTATTGACGCATTACTCGACGACCAAAGAAGCGTGATGATTGGGATGATTAATCGAGAAATTGTACATGTTCCTTTTAATAAAACTATCAAACATCATAAAACCATCGACCAAACTATGTTGGACGTAGTTGATGTGCTCAACTCATAAATGTATTAATGCAGAAACAACTATTTGCAGAAATATTACTTCCTCTTGCTCTCGAAAATACTTTTACTTACAGCATCCCCGATGATTTGTGCGAAATTGTAAAACCGGGATATAGAGTTGTTGTGGTTTTGGGCAAACGTAAGTTATATACTGGTATCGTTGTAAATATTCACGACATTCCTCCAACTTTCGAAACAAAACCAATTTTGTCTGTTACTGATGAGAACTCTTCTGTAAGTAAGCAACAAACAGAATTAATAAACTGGATTTCGCAATATTACTGCTGTTCGCCTGGTGAAGTACTTAGCGCTGCAATTCCTTCAAAGCTCATTCCTTCGGGTGAAACAAAGGTTTATTTCAATCCCGATTCAGATTCTGGATATCAACCTAGTAAAACAGAACAAAAAATTCTCGACTATCTTAAAAATTCTCCCGAAGCTCTTATAAATGAAATTGTTGACTCTACTGATATAAAAAATCCGTTGAAGCAACTTGAGAATCTAGCTTCACTTGGATTATTGTCGCTGTGTCAGAATTTAACTAAGGTATATAAACCTGTTTATCAAAGTTTTGTAAAGTTTAATAATTCTGTTACCGAAGAGAAATCAGAAGAATGCGAAAAAATTCTTAAACGTAATAATAAACAGAAAGAAGCTCTTTCTTTTCTTATCGAGCGCTGTGTTCTGGATAGTACCGAAGAATGTAGTTTTAA
Source organism: uncultured Bacteroidales bacterium (assembly GCA_964579045.1). Taxonomy (GTDB): domain Bacteria; phylum Bacteroidota; class Bacteroidia; order Bacteroidales; family ML635J-15; genus Bact-19. Next base: position 16,101 of record CAZOHR010000007.1, read on the forward strand.
CGAGAAATGGATTGTCGAAACGCTTGGCATTTCTAAATCTAGTTTAAATTCATTGGGTGAAAAAGGAATTATTACACTCGAAAAGAGGTAAGAGTCTAGATTCGTATCACAAAATATAAGTTTAAATAATACGTTTCAATTAACTGAAAAACAGCTAGATGTATTTAATCAGATAAATGAAAGGTTTAATGAAAATAAGCCTGTATTGTTACATGGAGTTACATCAAGCGGCAAAACCGAAATATATATTAAACTTATAGAACAAACATTAGCTAAGGGGAAAGAAGTTTTGTATTTATTGCCCGAAATAGCGCTCACTTCGCAAATAATTGAGCGCTTGCAGACTTATTTTGGAGATAAGATTGGCATATTTCATAGCAAGTATTCTGTTGATGCAAGATCAGAAGTTTATAAACTCGTGCTTAAACAAAAACTTCAAGTAGTTTTAGGTGTGAGATCAGCAGTTTTTCTTCCTTTTTCAAATCTTGGACTAATAATTATTGATGAGGAACATGAGACTTCATATAAGCAGTCCGACCCAGATCCACGTTACCATGCGCGCGATGCTGCGATAGTGTTGTCTAAGTTTCACAAGGCAGATGTAGTTCTTGGCTCTGCAACTCCTTCGGTGGAATCATATTACAATGCTTTAAATGGTAAGTATTCTCTGGTTAATCTTAGTGAGCGATATGGAAATGTGAAAATGCCTGAAATCATTGTGGCGGACATAAAGGATGCGTACCACAGAAAAATAATGATGTCACATTTTCATCCTTTGCTGGTGGAGCATATAAATACTGCAATTGCTGATGGTGAACAGGTTATTCTTTTTCAGAATAGACGTGGGTATTCGCCCAACCTTGAGTGTAAAGAGTGTGGCTGGGTGCCATATTGTAAAAGTTGTAATGTAAGCCTTACATTTCATAAGTGGGAAAACAAACTAGTATGTCATTATTGCGGCGAGAAAACAGATTTAGTTCGACATTGTGGTTCTTGCAAAAGCGATTCACTTATTGCAAAAGGTCTTGGAACAGAGAGAATTGAAGATGAGGCTACGGCTATTTTTCCAAATGCTCGTCTAGTGAGAATGGATTATGATACTGCTAATTCGAGGAAAAAATTCGACCGAATAATCAAAGACTTTGGCAATTATCAATATGATATTTTGATAGGTACTCAAATGGTAACCAAAGGTTTAGATTTTGAAAAAGTAGGACTGGTTGGAATACTGAATGCTGATAACATGCTTAACTTTCCCGACTTTAGAGCCTTCGAAAGAGCCTATCAGCTTATGGCTCAAGTTAGTGGGCGTGCCGGTAGGCGTAATAAACAAGGAAAAGTTATCATTCAGAGTTTTAGCCATGAGCATCCAATAATTCAGAATGTACTTACCAATGATTATTTGGCTATGTATAATTCTCAGATTGAAGAAAGAAAAGAATATAAATATCCACCTTTTTGGAACTTTATCGTAATTAAACTCAAGCATAAGGATCGTAGTCGTCTTCATCGGGGCGCTGCAATTCTTGCAGACTCATTAAAAAACGACCTTTCAGGCAGAGTGAAAGGACCTGAAGAGCCGTTGATTAATAAAATCAGTAATTTCTACATTCTGAATATACATGTGCGATTCGAGAAAACCGCCTCCCCTGTTAAAATAAAGCAAGCTGTAATGAATAAAATTAAACAGCTAAAAACAGAAAGCGAATTCGGAGGAATTATTGCCGAAATTGATGTTGATCCAAATTAAATCTCTGCAGCCATCGCTATATATATTTTTTAAATAATTATTTAGGTCTCTGGTTTGATTATTTTCCTCCGCAGCGGATGTAATCAGTAATCGGTGGCTTCGAGACATTTTGTTGCTAGCTTAATGTGACAGAGTTTTTTGCCTACATAGCATTTTGCTATTTTATAAAAATGTCAAGCAACAACGGCGAAGCCCTCAACAAAGTTAAAACCCTCAGCCACCTTGAAGTAAAATTGAGACACGACCTTTTTTAACAAAAGTGGAATTCAATTAAGCGGTAGCGGCAACGCAAAACCCCACTACCAACTACCAACTACCACTACCAACTACCAACTACCAAAATAGAATTCTAGTTCTGAAAAATATCTAAATATTTAAGAAAAAATTTTCAAATCACTGTAACTTCATTAGTTTATATTCGTACAAAATATTGAACACATTAAAAAAGTTTTATTGAATTAATTTTAGGAACGGTTTTTGTAAATCTTTAATTGATGAAAAAAATAATTTACATATCAATTTTTACCCTGCTTTTTGTAAAGGCTGGGTTTTCTTTTGTTCCTAATCCTGTTGATGTGAATTCTTATTTTTATTCTCTCGACGGTTATCCAGAGCTATTAAAAATCTCGGCTCCAGTCCCAAATCCTGTAGTAGATTATGCTGAAGTATGGTATAATATTCCTGAAGGAAAGATTGCAGAGATACATGTTTACAATTTCGCTGGAGTAAAACTGAAATCAATTCCTGTTTCAGATGGCTTAGGCAGAGTTGATCTTGAAGCTTATGATTTGCAGCCTGGTGTTTATTTTGTTTGTCTAATTTACGAAGGCAAAAATGTAGATTCAAAAAAACTTGTTAAAAAGTAACTACCTCAACATTATATATATAGTATGATGTCCCGATAGGTTCTCACCGTCGGGTTTTTTTTGTTTTATGCCAAAGATGTCTAAGTTGCAGTAAATTAAACAAATTTCTCTGACTTCCTTATTGTACATATTCTCAATAACCAATTTAACTTTGCCCTAGATTTTCTTTTCCTCAAACAATTAAATTAAATCAGAATGATTATCTTTATGCTTTAATTTTAAAACTGATAATTATGTTTAAACCGGAAGTTTACAGATCGAGAAGAGAAAACTTGAAAAAGCTCTTGGGCAATGGCGTTTATTTGTTTTTAGGAAACAACGAAACTCCGATGAATTATCCTGCAAATGCATATCATTTCCGCCAGGATTCTACATTTCTATATTTTTACGGTCTCGATTTGCCGGGAATGGCTGCAGTAATTGACATTGAAAATGGTAAAGACATTATTTTTGCTAATGATGTGGATATTGATGATATTATCTGGATGGGTCCGCAGCCAATGGTAAAAGATTTAGCTCAAAAATGCCTTGTAAATGAAACACATGCTTTTGCAAAACTGGCAGATTTCCTTAATGATGCTGTGAAAAAGGGTCGTAAGATTCATTTTCTCCCTCCATATAAGCATGATAATATGATATTGCTGAACGATTTACTAGGCGTGAAATTTCAAGACATGAAATCTCAGTCATCATTGAGTTTTGTACAAGCTGTAGTAAAGTTGCGTAATGTTAAAGAAGATGTAGAAATTATAGAAATTGAAAAAGCCTGCGAGATTGGGTATCTTATGCATACTGCTGCTATGAAGATGGCAAAACCAGGTGTCGTAGAAAGAGAAATTGCTGGTATGATGGAAGGTATTAGTCTTTCTTACGGAGCGGTTCCATCGTTTCCGATAATTCTTACAAAAAACGGACAGACTTTACATAATCACGAACATGGTAATGTTTTAAAAGCTGGTGATCTAATGTTGCAGGACGCAGGAGCTCAAACTCCAATGTTCTACGCATCTGATAACACAAGAACTATACCCGTTGGTGGTAAGTTTAGTCAGAAGCAAAAAGAAATTTACACTTGCGTATTAAATTCAATAAATGGCTCAATAAGTCTAATGAAACCTGGAGTGCGTTATTTTGACGTACATCTTAGTGCTTGTGAAATATTAGCTAATGGTTTGAAAGATCTTGGTCTAATGAAGGGCAATATAAAAGAGGCTGTACAGCTTGGCGCTCACGCATTGTTTATGCCTCATGGACTAGGACACATGATGGGTCTCGATGTGCACGATATGGAAGATTTAGGTCAGATTAATGTTGGGTATGATGAGAAAATACAACCGAGTTCGATTTTTGGAACAGCATTCTTAAGAATGGGTAGAGAACTTCAGCCAGGCTATGTTTTAACTAATGAACCGGGTATTTACTTTATTCCTGAACTTATCGAAATATGGAAAAAAGAAAATAAATTCTCTGAGTTCATCAATTACAACAAAGTTGAAGAGTATCGTAATTTTGGTGGTATAAGACTTGAGGACGACATTTTAATCACAAAAGAAGGCTCTAGAATTCTTGGAAAAAAACGCATTCCTATCTCTGTAGAAGAAATTGAAAATATTATGAAGTAGTTCTTGATACAAATATTAGAAATTCCTGAAAAATAGAAATGCAGGCCAAATAGTTTGAGCCTGCATTTTATGTTTGTGTAGTTTGATTACAACAAAACCAAAAAGATTACAACTTTTCAATAAGTTTTGTGAAAATTTTTGTCATTTTTGTTTCAGCAGTAGCAGCAACTTTCTGAACTTCTTCATGAGTTACCTCAACAATTTTTCCTGGTACTCCAAGATCTGTAATGATTGACATTGCAAAGCATGGAATACCCATTTGTCTTGCTGCAATTACTTCGGGCACTGTTGACATACCAACAGTATCTGAACCAATAATTCGGAAATATTTATATTCTGATGGAGTTTCAAAAGTTGGTCCAGTGGTGGCAGTGTAGACTCCTTCTTGAACTTTAATATTCAGTTCTTTTGCAATGCTTTTAGCTTTTGCAACTAGATCTTTATCATAAGCATCGCTCATATCCGGAAATCTTGCGCCGAATTCGGGATTGTGTTTACCAATAAGCGGATTTGGAACCAAACAAATATGATCTGTAATAATCATTAAGTCGCCTATCTCAAAATCAGGATTTACACCTCCGCTGGCATTGGAAACAAAAAGATGTTTAATACCAAGATATTTCATCACTCTTACTGGAAAAATTACTTGAGACATTGGATATCCTTCATAAAAATGAAAGCGGCCTTGCATAGCTACAACATTTTTACCCCCTAATTTGCCAAAAATCAGTTTTCCACTGTGGCCTTCAACTGTTGAGACGGGGAAATTTGGAATCTCGTTGTAAGGAATGCTCACCTTAATGTCGATGTCACGAACTAAGCCTCCAAGGCCTGTTCCTAAAATTATTCCTACTTCAGGCTCATCCTGAATACGAGTTTTTATAAAGTTTACTGTATCGTTTATTATTTCTGACATAGCTAAATATTTGATTATCAAATTGTTTCTTTTCTTCTTCGCTACAAAGTAGCTCCACTTCAATAGGGATGCAATATACATCTTTTTTAAATTCGTCGTCAAATAAATTGTCACTTTTTAGACGCACAGCATCTTTTTCGGTTACAACAATTATTTTATTACCTTTTGTTTCGTTAAATAAAGCTTGAATTTTTAAAATGTCCTTGCGTTTAAAATTGTAATGGTCGGGGTGCTTTATGTGATTTACCGATTCACATTTACTTTCCAGAAATTCGGTGAGGTTTCCCGACCTTGCAATTCCTGTAAGAGCAATAACATTTATAAGTTTTAAGTCCTCAAGTCTTATTTCAGCACTTCCTTCTTCAAAAACTGGTTTAAGATCGAGATATTTTAATGTTGAGAAGTATAAATCTTGATAAGGCATAATATCTACATCCTTACTTAAGATTCGTCTTTCAATTGGTTTAAGTGCTGAAGGACATTTACTATATATAATAATGTGCGCTCTATGGCTTGCAGAACGTGGTTCGCGGAGCCTTCCAAGCGGGAGTAGATAGTCTTTTGCAATAGGATGGTTATAATTATTGAGCAAAATTGATAATCCTGGAGTAATTCTCCTGTGTTGAAAAGCATCGTCGAGAATTATCAGGTTTAATTCAGGAAACATTTCACGTAATTTGTCCACACCAACAGTCCGGCTTTCGCAAACTGCAACTATAGAGTCGGGGAACTTTTGTTTTATCTGCAAAGGCTCATCACCTGCTTCAAAATGGGTATCGCTGGTTTCTACAAGGCGGAATCCTTTGGTTTTACGTTTGTATCCACGGCTTAGGATTGCTATAGTAAATTCGCTTTTTAGCATTTTTAGTATAAATTCGGTATGCGGAGTTTTACCAGTACCTCCTACACTTATGTTTCCAATCGAAATAATTGGCAAATCATACTCTCTGGATTTGAGAATTTTGTTCTCATAGCAGAAGTTTCTAATGGAGACAACAGACCTGTAAATAAGTATTGCTGGCCACAGTAGTAGAAAGCTAAAAGGATTCGGTTTGTCATTCATAATCAAAAATGCTGACTTAAAATTTAAGTAATGTGGGCAATTTACAAAATTTGATATAATTTATTGACTTTTTTTTTATTTAATGTCTGTTTTCGCTTTGAAATAAGGTTTTTTTAGAGTATTTTTGTGTGAGGATTAACAAATCGGTTTGAGAGAATTTTAGTTTTAAGTAAAAAAGAATGATATGCTATTGTCGGATTATGTAAAAAAAGTGAAGATTTTTTTTGAAAAGTATCAGAGTGCTGAAGATGCTGAGGCAATGTCGAAATACATGAAGAATAAATTTCCTTTTTTGGGTATTGCTGCTCCAAAACGCAAGGAACTATTTAAAGTCTTTTTTAATACTTTCCCAATACCCGAATATGATGAGACTAAAGCATTAGTAAAGGAATTATTTAATCTTCCTGAGAGAGAATATCATTACTTTGCTGTACAAATGCTTATCAAGCATAAAAAAAGATGGTCTCCAACCGATATTGTTTATTTTGAAAGCTTAATTCTTACCAAATCATGGTGGGATAGTGTTGACTTAATAAGTAGTAAACTTATTGCACCTTTCTTTGTAAAATATCCAAATCTAGCTATTGCAATGACAGATGCTTGGAGTCAGTCAAAAAATATCTGGCTAAAAAGAGTGTCGATAATTTATCAGTTATCATACAAGAAAAGCACAAACACAGAAACTCTCACACGTCATATTTTGGAAAATTCGATGCATAACGATTTCTTTGTGCAGAAGGCAATTGGTTGGGCTCTGAGAGAGTATTCTAAGGTTGATTACAAATGGGTACTTAATTTTATTATTCAAAATACATCTCTAAAAACATTAAGCAAACGCGAAGCCATTAAATGGATTGACGACAAAGGCTTAATAAATTAAAATCTATTTTACAATGAAAAAAATTACGGGGTTTATTTTATTTTCTGTGATTTGTATGTCTTTATTTTCGCAGGAATTGGATTTCTATAAACATGCTTATAAGTTTACTAAAGCTGGCGACCAGGAAAATGATGCTAGGTTAGCTCACTATGATGTGGGATTTTACTTCCTCGATATCGCAATGGACAATTCCTCAGTTGATGTTGAAGGTAATGTAACAATAGACCTTAACTTAGAGCCAGAGTATAACAATGAACTTGTATTTGATTTTAAATCAGATATGGTTGTTGATTCAATAAAAATTAATGGGCTGCTTTATCCTTATACTCATTCAAATGACCTTATTGTTATTGGATATGAGCATTCTGTTGATTATAGTCCCGACTACAATGTTTCGGCTCAGATTTTTTACCATGGTAGCCCTTCAGATGGTATGTTCAACCAAACAGCATGGTACTCCACAAATATCTACACTTTCACCTATTCTCTTAGTGAACCATATTGTGCAAAGTATTGGTTTCCTTGCAAACAAGTATTATCCGACAAAGCCGACTCTTCTTATTGCTATATTACTGTGCCTTCAAGTTTAAAAGCTGGTTCAAATGGGCTATTGGTTGATGAAGTTAGTATGGCTGGAGGGAAAAAACGTATGGAATGGCAATCATCTTACCCTATAAATTTTTATCTTATTTCAGTAGCAATTGGAAATTATCAGGATTACTCGTTTACTGCTGATATCCCTGAATATGGAACTCAGGTATTAGTGCAAAATTTCATTCCAAATAACAGCACTTACCTTAATGATAATACATGGTATATTGATAAAACTGAAGAAATGCTGGTAATGTTTTCAAATGCATGGGGATTGTACCCACATCATAACGAAAAATACGGACACTGTATCGTCCCGCTTGGTGGTGGTATGGAGCATCAAACAATGACCACATTGGGAGATTTCGACTTCAGATTGGTGGTTCATGAACTTGCACATTCTTGGTTTGGCGATTACTTAACTTGCAGCAATTGGCAGGATATATGGATTAACGAGGGTTTTGCTAGCTATGGAGAGTATTTAGGAGAGGATCTTCTTCAACCTGGAGAAGCAGAAGTTGGATGGCTAATTGAATGTCAAGGACTAGCAAAAGAGGCTATTACGGGATCTGTTTATGTGCCTTTTGAAGAGTTGGAAGATGTAAGCCGAGTGTTTAGCTACAGATTAACATACCGTAAGGGTGCTTGTTTGGTTCATATGTTACGTTATATGATAAACAATGATGAGCTTTTCTTTGCAACCTTACAAGAATTTCTTAGTATTTACGGAAATTCAACCGCTAGTGCCGAAGACCTTAAAGCAGTTCTAGAAATGGAAACAGATATTGATTTTGATCCGTTTTTTCAAGAATGGTATTATGGTGAAGGATTTCCTACATATTCGGTTCTTTGGTGGCAATCTGGCAGTAATATTAATATCGAAATGAATCAAACTGTGTCAGCAACCACTTCTTTGTTCACAATTCCGATGGAATTCGAGATTGTTTATGAAGATGAGACAGTGTTTATAACTAGAGAAATTGTTGATGCAAACTATTGCACATATCAGATTCCAGTTACTGGTAATGTTGTGGCTGTAAATGTTAATCCAAGCTTAGCAGTTCTTGCCGACGTGTCATCTGTGATGGCTGTTGATAATGACAAAGTTACTAGTCTTATGAAGACTTTCCCAAATCCTTCAAACGGAATATTTAACATTGTAACCGAAAAAACAGGAGATTTCTCTGCTGAAGTGTTTAATGCTGAGGGAAAAATAGTTAGCTCGTTTAGTTTTACGGGCAACTCGTATAATGCTGATTTCTCTGATTTTACTAATGGAATTTATACCTTAAAACTCGCTATTGAAGGTAAAACTAGTTTCGAAAAGATTGTTGTTACAAAGTAAAGAGTCGATTTATAGTAGCTATTAAGGTCTCTGGTAAAAGAATGTAGTCGGTAAAATTTGTAGTCAGTAGTCGGTGTGGATTGTGGTAAGTTTGAGATTTTGCTTTATTTTACAAAAGTTAAATTCCAATAAGCGGCAGCGACTAAGCTAAACTCACTGACCATCCCGTTAAAATAGAAATTGCATTTTGTATTTTACAATAATGCAATTTGTAATTTTAACAGACTCGTTAACGAAAAAATGCGAAGCAATTTCTTCTTTTAACGAGGATCCTCGAAGAATAACAAAAATCGTAGATTTTTTATTCTTCGGGACCGATTACAAATTTTACCGACTACCGATTACAGTTGACAAGATTATTCCAACTCCTGAATATCTAGAATGTCGAATCTGCTTTTACCTAACCAATATTTTGATATTGAGAGTTCGCGTAGCTTTATCCAATACATTTCGCTTTCAAGGCCATAATCTTTAATAAGCTTACCTACATCATTCCGAATTTCAGTAGTTAGCTCTGGTTTAATTGAAAATAAAATTTTACGTCCATTGTATTTAACCAAAACAGCAGGTTTTATTCCTTGGGTAGTGTCAACAGAAATAGTCCCATAGCCAATAGTAGAACCTGTTCCAACTTGTAGACCATCATTAAAGCAGCTTATTGGTGGTTCAAAACCCGCATAAGATACAATTTCGATTTCGTCGAGTCCTGCATGTAGATATTCCATAATACGTAATCCTGTTTTTGCTCCCAAAATCGAATAGATACCCATGTGGGAGTGAATTTCAGATGTTAGAGAAGTAATTTTAAATTCGGTATATCCATGTTTCGCAATAAGCTCTGATGCAATTGACTCTACGTCCAACATTAGCATAAATCCTGATGAGGGTACTTCATTAAATACCACCCCTGCAGTAGGCTTCTCACTATTCAACACAGAAGATATGATTATATCAGGAAAAATATTTTTCTGCGGATCTACATTTAAGGTATAGCCATCCATAAGATACTCAGTAAATAAATTACTATTTATCAGCGATAATGGAAGTAACTCATCCCACATATTCGTATTTTTCCAGTCCTGGGAGCCATTAAATTTGCAAAATGTCTGAGCGTAAACAGAATTTATGCTCGTACAAATATCATCAAACTCCGAACTATATTTTAAGCTGTCACTCGAAATCATTTTAAAAATAATCTCATGGTCCATTACCCTGCCATAAGCAGTTTCATCTTTCTCGTGATTGTATCCCGTTGGAGTATTTTCCCAATGTGCATACCAAATTACCATTTGTATTTTAGCTGCATTCTCGGGATATTTTTCGAGCATTTCTGCAATATTGCTTAGTGGTCCACAGGCAATAATAATGGTTTTTCCCTCTTCGTTTGCAATGGCTTTTCCCATTACATCAACAGCAGACTCAAAATCAATTGGGTCAATTTTGGGGAATAAATTCTGCCAATATGGGACAGCATGCTTCTCATATTTTTTATCAACTTTATTGTTTTTGCCTGCACCAATTGGAATTCCTTCATGATGATAGATTTTCATCAAATTACTAATGTAATTGGCCCCAGTTAGCGGATCCAAAACTCCATCAACAGTTGTAATGCAATTTATATTAAAATCAGGAGATGCACAGAATATTGTGATAGCCCTAAAATCATCTACTCCCGCATCTGTGTCTATCACAATGTTATATTTAGCTCTCTTGTGGGCAAATATTTCGGTAGTTTGTAATAGAATAGAAAAGACGACTAGAACAACGATACTTAACTTTTTCATGTTCAGATTACTTTGTTTTGAAGTAAAAATCTCCATTATAATTTAGGATATCATTATCTGAAGCAATATTGAGCATACCATTTTTGAGAATATGTGAAATGTATCCAAGAGGCTTAAGAAGCTCAATAACTTTTTGTCTATTTTCTTTCCCGCTTAACTCGCTCTGAATCAAAGGCATATGGTTTTTTAGCGTTTCTGTCATATTCTCGAAAACTATACTTTCATATCCCTCAACATCTATTTTGATAAAATCAATTTTTTTAATTCCGGCAAATAGTTTGTCGGGGTTTTTCATTTGCACATTAAATTTTTCTTCGTAATTAGAAGTTTGGTCTGTTACTATTTTAGTCATTCCATGATGAACAACCCCATTGATAAAGGGCATTCCCATTTCCACTTGGGTTTCTTTTTCACCCAACGCGCAATTAAAAAGTTCAATATTTTTCAATCCCTTAACGTTTTTACTCCATATCTGAGCAAATAAGGGAACAGGCTCAACAGCATACACCTTACCGTTTTCGGAGGCATGCTTCGACAGAAATACTGAATAGTATCCCATATTTGCTCCTATATCGATACAGGTAAAACCAGGTTTTATTATGGATTTCAAGAAAAACAATTCTGGATATTTTGCTTTACCAAAACCAGCCTTTACACTTAGGATGTAAATTTTTGAAACAATTCTCAAGTATGTTTTCAACCCGAAAATCTTATATAGTAACAGCTTAATAAATTTCATTTTACTTTATTTCTTCGTAATCAACATACTCTCCGTCATGAGTTTTGGCAGAAGGCTCAGAATTAGTTTCAGGAATATAGTCGATATTAATTTGTCCTTCTTTTTTCTTTTTTGCTGGTTCATCAAACTGTACATTCATTTTCTTTGCAACTTTTCTAACGAATCTTTTAAGCATCCATGGCAATACAACTCTGAAAAAGAAATATCCTACAAAGTAGATAATACCAATAATGAGAAGGAATTTGATAAGCCACTCCATAATTAAAAAATAAGCATTGAAATATAAACGGCAATAAATCCTAAAAAGTATCCAACATAAATCTGTGCAGGACTGTGTCTTTTAAGGTATAATCTAGCGGTGCCAACCATTCCAGAAACTAGGATGATTAGAAATCCCATAAATAGCACTGATAGATCTTTTACGTTAGCGAGATAAAAAACAAAACCGAGTAAGCCTCCAATTCCTGTACTATGCAGACTTATTTTCCAAAAAATTGTGACAAAGAAAGATGCAATAACTGTTACTAGAGCAGCAAGAATTATATTAATAAGAATCGGTGGCATCGAGATTCTGCTCATAAAATACCAACCCAGAGCATACATAATCGAAACAGTGAGTAGAGGTAGCAATCTTTCTTTTCGAACATCAATCTCCAGCTTCGAAATCATTCCAAAGAAGTATAAAACTGGGATAAATAAGGCCGGTAGAACAAAAGTAAGGATAAAATAAATCGAGTATATTGTGTTTCTCACTCCAGAATTCACTACACTAAGGTAATGTCCTGAGTTGAAAACAACTAAAACAGCCAAACTAGACATTAACAAAGGGTGAAATAAATAGCTTACACCTTTGGCAAGATTTGTATATATGCGTTCTTTCTGCATTATAATTCCTTTCTTAATCGTGCAACAGGTATATCGAGTTGTTCGCGATATTTTGCTACAGTTCTTCTTGCGATATGATATCCCTTCGACTTAAGAATTTCTGCTAGCTTATCGTCTGTCATTGGTCTTGATTTACTTTCGATGCTGATGCAGTCTTTAAGAATTTGTTTAATCTCACGCGTGGATACCTCTTCTCCTGATTCGGTTTGCATACCTTCGCTGAAGAAATATTTTAACGAATAATTGCCATAAGGTGTAGCAACATATTTCGAATTTGCGACTCTCGAAATAGTTGAAATATCTAATCCTGTGACTTCAGCAATGTCTTTTAGAATCATTGGTCTTAGGTCAGTTTCATCACCACTTAAGAAAAATGGTTTCTGGAATTCGGCAATTGCATTCATGGTGAAAAGCAAAGTGTTCTGCCTTTGAACAATTGCATCGATAAACCATTTCGCCGAATCTAATTTCTGTTTAATAAATACAACTGCTTCTTTATCGCTGCGTCCGGCGTTTCTGCTAGCCGAATATTCTTCTAACATTTGTGAGAAACTTTTACTGATTCTCAAATCAGGAGCGTTACGAGAGTTGAGTTGAATATCTATTTTGCCGTTTTGGGCATCTAGGATAAAGTCTGGAATAATTGCACTTATTGATCTTGTTTGTGGCTCTCCAAATGATGAGCCTGGCTTTGGATTAAGTTTGAGAATTACATCAACTGCTGTTTTTAATGTTGGTTCATCAATTGCGCATTTTGTCATTATCTTAGGATAATGCTTCTTTGTAAATTCATCGAAACACTCAAGTAAAATCTTTTTAGCAAGTCTAACAGCATCGGTTTGATTTTCTTTTCGTTCGAGTTGCAATACCAGACATTCCTGAAGATTTTGTGCTCCAACCCCTGCTGGGTCCAAGTCTTGAATTATTTCGAGCACTGTTTGTAGCTCTTCTTCGGTTACAGTGATATTTTGAGAAAACGCGATATCGTCAACAATAGCCTCAAGTTCTCTACGTAGGTAGCCATCGTCGTCAATATTTCCGATTAAAAATACAGCAAGCAGTTTTTCTCTTTCTGTAACATCCTTCATAATAAGTTGCTCGGAAAGATGTTCGTGAAATGATTTTGATGCAGAATAAGGTATTTCTTTGTGTTCGTCGTCCTTAGAATTGTTGTTTGTAGTTAGCTTGTAAGCAGGGGTGTCATCATCGTCCTGAATATAATCTTCTATCGAAAACTCGTCATCATCGTTATTATTATCGTCGTCATTATCTTCGTTATCATCAACGTATGCATCGTCTTCATCTTCTTGAACCTCGTCCAGAGCTGGGTTTTCTTCGAGCTCTTTCTTAATGCGCTGTTCGAGCTGCAATGTAGGCAACTCCAGCAGCTTGATCATTTGAATCTGCTGTGGTGATAGCTTCTGCAGTAGTTTTTGCTGTAAATTCTGTTTTAACATATTCAGGTTTAGCTTGTTCTCAAAAATACAATTTTTTTTAATTCAATACGTAATTTTAAAACTCTGCATTTTTTGGTGTTCTTGGAAATGGAATTACATCTCTGATATTTCCCATGCCTGTTACAAAAAGCATAAGTCTCTCGAATCCTAAACCAAAGCCGCTGTGTGGAACTGTCCCGAATTTACGGGTTTCGAGATACCACCACATGTCTTTTTCAGGAATGTGCATTTCTTGCATTCTGTTAAGAAGTTTATCGTAGTTTTCTTCTCTTTGCGAACCTCCGATTATTTCACCAATCTGTGGGAATAACACGTCCATAGCTCTTACAGTTTTGCCGTCATCGTTTTGTTTCATGTAAAAAGCCTTGATTTCTTTCGGATAATTTATCAGAATAACCGGTTTCTTAAAGTGTTTTTCGACCAGATATCTTTCATGTTCGCTTTGCAAATCTGTTCCCCATGCTTCTACAGGATATGCAAATTGACCTTTTTTGTTTGCATTTGAGTTTCTAAGAATATCAATTGCTTCGGTATAGGTAACTCGTTCGAAAGGATTAGCAACAACAAATTCTAATTTTTCGATCAGGCTCATGTCGTCTCTTTCGTTCTGAGGCTTTTGCTTTTGCTCTTCGTCACGGCGTTTATTTAAGAATTCAAGATCTTCGCGACAGTTTTCCAAAGCGTACTTTACAAGATATTGCAACATTTCTTCGGCAAGATCCATATCATCGTTAATATCGTAGAAAGCCATTTCGGGTTCTATCATCCAAAATTCGGCTAAGTGACGAGCAGTATTTGAATTTTCGGCACGGAAAGTTGGTCCAAATGTATAAACTTCCGACAATGCCATTGCTGCAAGTTCGGCTTCGAGTTGACCAGAAACCGTAAGATTTGTCATTTTTCCGAAGAAATCCTGAGTGTAATCAATTTGTCCGTCTTCGCCCTTAGGCATATTGTTAATGTCGAGAGTGGTTACCTGAAACATTTCGCCAGCACCTTCGGCATCGGAACCAGTAATTATCGGCGTATGAATATTGCAAAATCCTTTATCGTTGAAGAATTTGTGGATAGCAAATGTCATCGAGTGACGAATTCTGAAAACAGCAGAAAAAGTATTTGTGCGAAAACGTAAATGTGCAATCTCGCGCAAAAATTCTAGGCTATGACGCTTTGGCTGCAGAGGATATTCATCTGGATTTGCCTGTCCTAAAATTACCAAATTGGTACACTGAACCTCAACACTTTGTCCGCTACCAGCAGATTCTACTGTTTTTCCTATAACCGAAACCGATGCTCCAGTATGAATTTTTGCCAACATTTCGTCCATTTCTGGAGTAACATCAACAACAACCTGAAGGTTATTAATTGTTGAACCATCGTTTAGTGCCAGAAAGCATACATTTTTACTGACTCTTTTGGTTCTAACCCAACCCATCACTGCTATTTCATCACCAAATGTTCTGAAACTTAGAACTTCAGAAATCTTTGTCCTTTTCATCTTTTATAATTTTAATGGCAAAAATAAGAAAAATTTGATAATTATAGACAGGGAATTTGTGAAAAGCAATGGCAACTTTTCGGATGTTTGCAGAATAAAGCGGAGCAAAAGATTATAAATTGAAAGTTATACCGTCATTCTGTGACATAAAAACAGAAATTATACCGTCGGTTTGTGTCAAAGAATTGCAAATTATACCGTCGGTTTGTGTAAAAAAAGTGAAAATTATACCGTCGGTTTGTGTAAAATGTTGTATCTTTGTGAAAAATAGTTTAGTATGATAAACAGACAAGCAATAAAATATCTTAGTGATTGGAAGGCAAAGGACAACCGCAAACCATTAGTTTTGAGAGGTGCACGGCAGGTCGGAAAATCGACTTTGGTTGATAGTTTTTCGTCCCAATTTAAGGTTTATTTAAAACTTAATCTTGAGAAGGAAAAAGATGCTTTGCTTTTCGATCAATATTCTGACGTTACAGGTTTGCTACAAGCAATTTATTTACACAACAAAAAAACTGTGCTAAATGAGCCTACTTTATTATTTATTGATGAGATACAAAGTTCTCTTAGGGCTGTAGAAATGCTTCGATATTTTTACGAAGAAGCTCCTCAAATTCATGTTATTGCCGCTGGTTCATTGTTAGAAACTCTTCTAAAATCTGAAAAAATTTCGTTTCCGGTTGGTAGGGTGGAGTATTATCCTATCAGACCTTGCAGTTTTTTGGAGTTTTTGGATGGTATAAACGAGGACTTTGATCGTGATCTCGTACTTGACTTAAATGCAGATGCTGTTCACAATCGTATAATGGAATTATTCAGGAATTTTACACTTGTTGGAGGAATGCCAGAGGCTGTTGTACAGTATTCGAAAATGAGAGACATTCTCTCAGTTGCGACTGTTTATCGCTCCTTGCTTACTTCATACATTGATGATTCGGAGAAGTATGCGAATGAAGACTCTGATATTAATGTTGTTCGTCATTGTCTCAAAACTGGGTGGAAAAGTGCCGCCGAGGCTATTACATTTAATAATTTTGGAGGAAGTAATTATAAGTCGAGAGAGGTAGCCGCAGCATTGCGAACTTTACAAAAAGCTTTTCTGTTGGAGCTTGTTTATCCGATTACCGGAACACGATTGCCAGTTTTGCAGGATATGGGTAAAAAGCCGAAACTTTTTTGGTTAGATACTGGTCTAGTAAATTATTATTCTCAAATTCAGACCGATGTTTTTTCTGTTAAAGATATTCAGGATGTTTGGCGTGGAAGAATAGCGGAACATATTGTTGGACAGGAACTTTTATGCCTTGATGATAACATTCTGGCAGAGAGGAATTTTTGGCGACGCGACAAAGAAGGCTCCGATGCTGAAGTTGACTTTGTTTTTAGCTTTAAATCGAAATTAATCCCAATAGAGGTAAAAAGCGGACATAATGCAAAACTTAAATCTCTGCATTTGTTTATGGACGAATCTCCGCTTGATTTAGCTGTAAGAGTCTGGTCGGGACCTTTATCAGTTGACACCGTCAAAACATACACCGGCAAAGAATTCCGCTTGCTTAATTTACCTTTCTATTACGTTTGTGTCTTGGATAAGGTGCTGGAGAGGTATTTGTGAAAGTGTATATTTCAATTGAAGAATATCATGTGATGCCGCACGATTGCAAAAATGTATTAGTTCCTAAACCCCATATTCTAAGTGAAATTGCAATTACAAACACTTTTTGTCTAGAGAAAAGTCAAAATACCACAACGCTTTTCATATTTTCAAAAATCCACCTTACCCTCAAAAAAATATTCGCTTTCTAGAATTATTTCTTAATTTTGGAATGACTTTACAACCAAAAACCTATGGAAAGATATATTGAACAATTGATCGAAGAGTTGGCAAATGCTGAGGCCAACCCAACTCCGGAAACTGATTTCGGAGATTCTTATGAGGAATTTGAAAAGAAAATGCTTGAAATTGAAGAGGGGAAGAAAATTCCTTCAAAGAAAATGCTTAACATTAGTTATGAGGAACTGCCTCCAGTTGAAAAGTTAAGCAAAGAACATCTTGAGAAATTAGTCCCCGCATTAATGAATGCATTATCAGCAAAAGGAACTACAATAAGCATTCCTGGCGACAATGTGCCTGACGAAATTGTGTATCGTGAGATTCGAGAACTATTCAAAGAAGGATTTTGTGCAATGCCTGGCTGGGTAATGGATTTCTGCTCTGGCTATTGTCCCGACTGTGCATTTGTTAACTATTGCGATACTTCAAAAGAAATATGGACTGACGAGGAGATG
>CAZOHR010000008.1:0-23899 GCA_964579045.1 uncultured Bacteroidales bacterium
GTAAATACTTGTCAATCATATTTTCCTGCTCGTCTGCCAACAACAATAAGTCAAGAAACTGTTTCTTATTTTCTATAATTTTGTCTATTCTCATCATAATTCTGCTCCCTCATAAAGATTCTTTACTCTCTTTTTTATTTTATTATATCAAGGCCTCAGGTCGGTTTCCAGCATGACATACAAGGCGGCACCTTGGCATTGTAGCAGGATTATGAAAAACCACCACTGCTAACGGTGAATTGCGCAGTAATCAGTGAGCGGAGTCCAACTGAAGCTAACTTGCAACAAATTTAATTATAAGTTCCCAATCTTCCAACGGCTTTAGCCCTCATTCGCTATGCCAAAAAATTAGTGACAGACCCTGCAATTATTCTAAGGTGCTATTATGCACAGGCAATTGTTACTCTAATAACCAATCAATAACATTTGTTTTTTGAATACCATTTATGCTTGTATTATCAAAATCAAGTGTCAGAAGAAACTTAGGATAATTGTCTTTTATCTTGTCAAATGTCGAAACTTCACGATTATATGTTTTTTCGTCATTTACAGTGAACGCTACCTGATAATATTCTCGCTCGTTGTTTGCTTTTTGCACCACAAAGTCGATTTCTCTATCGTTGTGCTTACCAACATAAACTTTTCCACCACGTCTTAGCAGTTCAAAGTAAACTATGTTCTCTAGCTTGTGACCTAAATCTTTATCATAATTATTTGTAGCTGTAATGTTTTTCAAGCCTAAGTCAACTACATAATACTTTTCGTTTGTAGAAAGTAGTTCTTTCCCCTTTATATCATAGCGAGGAGCTGCATATAGAGTGTAAGATTGTGTAAGATAATCTAAATACTTGATAATTGTATTATGCGATAATTTCTTTTGCGAACTATGATTTAATTGAGCTGCAATGTTTGTTGGAGAAACATAAGAGCCTACAGAATCGAACAAAAAGCTAACAATGCGATGAAGATTATGAACGTTTCGTAAATTATGACGCTTTGCTATATCTTTGATAATTACTGTGTCATATATCGACTGTAAATAATCATTTACTAAGCTGTCATCGTTTTGTGAAAGAGTTACAGCTTCAGGGAAACAACTTTCATTTATATATTTTCTGAATAAGCGGTCAGTGTTCTTCTCATTTTTATAGGCAGAAGCATATTCTTTGAAAGAATATGGGTGTATGTTTATAGCGATATATCTACCTGTTAAAAGAGTAGCTAACTCACTAGAAAGTAAGTAGGCATTAGAACCGGTTACATATAAATCAATATTTTTTCTAGTAAATAGACTGTTTACTAGCTTCTCAAAATTATCAAGTAGCTGCACTTCATCCAAGAAAATGTAATATTTCTCTTGAGGGTTGACTTTTTCTATTATTTCATCATATAAAGCTGTCCAGTTTGTGAGATGCAAATTTTCTCTCTCTTCGAAGTTAAGAAATATTATATTTTCAGAAGCAACACCATCTAACAATAATTCATTCTTAAAGGCTTCTAAAAGGGTTGACTTACCACAACGTCTTATCCCAGTAATAACTTTTATTAAGTTTTGGTCTTTGAGTAGTCTTAGCTTTTTTAGGTATGTTGTTCTTTCTATCATCTTTCTATTTTGACAAAGATAATTAGTTATTGACGAAAAAGCAAATTAATTGAATGTTTCGTCATTAACGACGATTTTTAGATTGTGCACAACTCATTTATAAGTCTGACACAATCATCCCAATACAACAAAATCCCACCGTATAAGTCTGTAAAGCATCGGACTTTATACTACAAAAATAAGAAAAGAAATTTATAAATCATCGAAAGGAGGTTTGATTTTCTGTAAACATTTGGTTGAAACATGTGTTAAATCTTTGTTGTTTTATTACTCTTGTGTTCCAATAACTCTTGTATAAATCTTAAATCTGTACCGTTTTCTAATAAATGCTTTGCAAAACAGTGTCGCAAACTATGAACACTAAATCCTAATCAATGCCACAATATTAGAATAATCATTATTGCAATAAATAATCTGTTCATGTTTTAAATGTGTAAGAACTTCTATCAATTTCTCTTTTGACAGTTTCGGTAATATTTTCTTTACTTCATTGACCAGTTCGTCGAAAGTCATTACTTGTTTTTGTGTTGCTTTAAGGACAGCTCCATACTCTGGTTCGCTAAAAACAATATTTTCAATTTCTTCGTCATTACAATATTCGGTGTAATAAAGATTCCCATTATTCTCTTGAACTTTGTACCTATAGCAATTGTCTTTGTAGTATTTTTCTATTTCTACTAGTTTATCCCATTCCTTAATGTTGATCGGATAAGCATTTTCATATCTAAACAAGTGAAATCTATCTTCGTTGTCTGGGAAATAATCAGGCGCGAGGTACGTAATCATTTCACCTTGATAAGCATTACGCTCATCTTCCGACAATAATCCATAGTATTTACTCATAGATGATAGAACCAAATTCACATAATTATGCGAAAATGAAACTATTGAATCTTTGTAGAAAAAGCGAGTGTAGTGCAAATTGGCAATGCATTCTTGAACATCTTCTTCGGTTTCGCTTGGAATGTGCTTTATTACGTTGGCATAAGGAGCTATTCCATTTTTGATGCTCTCCTTCACAAAAAATAAATTATCTGAGAAAGTATTGCTTTTATTCATCTTTTGAAGCATAGAATCCGAAAGTGCATCGTAACCAATAAAGATATTTTTAAATCCTGCTATCGCCATCTTTTCGAACATCTTTGAAGTTAGCGCAGAGTTTGGAATTATCTCAGCCCAAAACACAAAGTCTTCTTCACTCTCTAGCTTAAGCTCAATTATTAAATCCAGAAGTTTGTTAAAGTGTTCAGTATTTCCAAATGTATCGCTATCAACAAATGAAAAAGTACTAATTCCAAATTCACTATTATTGTATTCTATTTCTTCAACGATACACTCCGGACTTCTCATTCTTAATTTGTAGCCCTCATTAAAATCACAGAATTTGCATTTTGTCCAGTGACAAGAACGGATAGTATTTATTGGAATACTCACTTTCTCCATATCCTCAGGAGTAGGATAATTGTCAAAGAACTCGCTATAATCAGGGAATATATAATTGTCGAAATCGAGATACTCGCTTTTGTTGCTAAGAGATTTCTTTATTTCTCCATCATGTCGATACATAAATCGTGGTACAAGTGTGAAATCCGGTTTAGTTTTTTCAAGCTCTGTGTAAAACTGGAGTAAGGGATATTCCCCTTCGCCCCATGTGACCATATCGAAATATGGACAGATTTTCATTGCTTCGTGAGCGACATCTGCATTTCCAAAGCCACCAACCAGTATCTGGATATGGGGAGCTTTCCTCTTCACATGTTCGGCAAGTATAATCCCCGGAATCCATTGGCTATATTTTGCAGTAATTCCAAATATCTTGAGAGAGGCGAAATCAATACTTTCTAACTCCTCTTCTATTGTTGCAAGAATTTCATTCTTAGTATTTTCGAGATATTCAGAATAATACTCTGGTCCATGAGATTTATATTCTGGCCTAAGCTTCTGAAGAAAAGACAATATGCGGCTATTCCCTTTTGCGTTTCTATTTCTGTCGTTTAATATTGATAAAAAAGGAATTAATCTTACTTCGGTGTCTTCACTATCTGAGAATTCCAAGATTGGTGACAATAGGAAATTCCAATATTTAATTTCTGTATCAACGTCGTTCTCAGTCATAAACTTTTTTAAGATTGAAAGCGAAATCGAGGGTGTATGTATATCTGCTGGAGGAAGACAATTAAGTAGTATTTTCATAATATGCATTTAAATGCTGTTGCATAGTGCTAACAGAATTACAAAAATAGGTAAAATATTGAGAATTAAAGCTTGGCATAGTTTATCAAATTATGCAGCTTATCAATTCATCAAAATAAACTCAGGCTATGCTGTGATGATAATCTTTCTTCTGCTTAGCAGTACAACCATGTCGAATCATTTGTTTTCGCTTAATGGTACTAGCAAGTTCTTCGGAGACTCAAATCCTGAATCTGTTTTCTTGCACCAAAATAATTCTGATGAACATTGATCTTTAAAAATAATGTCGGGTTTTTGGTCGGAGTTAATATCTGTAAAAAAGTAGAAATCAAAGTAGCGACATTTTGATATTATCGTTTCCTTTTCAAAATTTCCATTGATGTTTTCAAGCAAAACTAATCCTAGATATGAATTCAGTATAATGTCTTTGTCCGAATCGGAATCAATGTCAACAAGGCTTATTCCTTTATCGTCGTAGTCTCTCTTGTCTTCATATGTCATCTCAAATGAGCCTTCTCCATCATTTAAGAAAATCATTCTGTATTTATCATACAATATTAAGTCTAAATCATTGTCTAAGTCAATATCTTCACATATTATAGATTTTTTTTCATTGCCAAAAAAACTATTATCTGTGTACAAAATTTGCTTTTCTCCAAAACTATTATCACCTAAATTTAGCATAAAATACGTATCTTTTTTTCCTAACGTTATCAAATCGGGCAAATTATCGTTATTTAAATCAATAGCTTTGATTTTTGATGTCTCTGCTGTTATATTCAAGTTTACTTTAGTACTTTTATTTGATTTTAATTCATACAGAAACAAAACAGAATCCGTATCCATCAGAAGAACATTGTAGATATCGGCATTACTCTCTTTACTTACACTAATAAAAGTGCTTTTCCTAACAGTAGCATTGGGAATCTTACAAGTTTCAATTTTTCCATTAATACAGAACATTATTCTTCTTATCTGGTTTTTGTCAATGATTATAATATTATTAGAATCAACATAAAAGTCATAATAGAAGTACAAATAACGACCTAATAGAATCTGTTCAGGTAATAAAAAAATTCCTTTGGTATTATTTAACGTGGCGTAAAGTCTCGAATCCTTCTTTATAATCACGTCCAGAAAACCATCATTATTAAAATCAATATTCCCGATTATCATTGGATAATAAGAATAACTCATATCGTCAAAAACAGGGTTGAAAACGACTTTCCCGTCTCTAAAGTCAGCTAATTCACAATAATCTTTACCAAAAGTATAGTTTAATAATTGGTTTTGTGATAGAGATTTTTTTGCATCAAAATAATAAATATTTCTTTGGTTCAGCCCAATTATATGATATCCAAAGCTATCGCTATACTCATACATTTGAAAAACATCAATTTTGCAATACTTATTGGTTAAATCAAATTCGGTGTCATCTAGATAAGTATATTGAGCCTTTGCCAATATACTGCCGACCAACAAAGCCGTCAAAAAAAATATCAGTTTTTTCAACATAGTGCAACTCAATTTGTTAAATATTTACAAATCAAGCAAAATGGAATGTTTGTAAGATAAATACTTTTCACTATCTCAAAGTTTTACCTGGAGTAGAACTAGCATTATGAGGATTTAGAGTACTTCCAAAAACCTGTTTCAAAATATCGGTTACACGAGCAATTGGGTCAACTCTAATCTTTTTCTCCTCTTTAGCAACCATAATATAGAGTCCATCCAATGCTTTATTAGTAACATAAGCATTTAAATCGGTATTTACTTTTTCGCCACCTGTCAGTGTCATAGCAGCATTGTACTTATCAACCAATGGGGTCCAGTATTTAGCAAGCATTATCTTTTCTGTTGCGCTAACAACTACTGGATAAAACTTTGCATATAATTTTGATGATGTGGTTTTTTTAAGATATAATGTTGCAGCATCATCACCTCCCTTTAGAATGGTAATAGCGTCTGAAATTGTCATAGCTCTAATTGCTTCAACAAAAACTTCTTTAGATCCTTTTGCGGCTTCTTCAGCTGCACGATTCAACTTCTCCTCAAACTGGGTAATCTGATTCTTGAGACCTGCTTTCTCACAAAATTCCTTTACCTTAATTGCTTCTTCTGGAAATGGAATCATAATTTCGGCATTCTTGTAGAAGCCATTTGTAACACCTGTAACATTAACCGCATTACCTATCCCAACAGTTAGAGCTTCTTTTAAACCTGCTGCCACTTCTGCTTGAGTTAGTTGTTTAGTACCTCCTCCAGAATCAAGGTCGCCTAAAACACCAAGTAAAACATCACAACTTGACAACAAAACCACCACTGAGAGCAATAAAACAATCTTTTTCATATTTGTAAATTTAATTAGTATTCAATATTTCTTGCAAATTTATCGAAAATGTGCAAACCATGTCAATTATTCTGCCAATGTTTCAAACATTTTGCAAACAAAATATAAAACGACCAATTTCAATTTTTATTCTAAATTGTGCAAAACCCAAAATCTAAAATAAATGCCGAACAGGCACAAGCAGCCATTCAACAATTTTCAAAAGAAAATGCCGCTTCTTCCATTTTACATAATCAAAATCGGAACACTCGCTAATTGTTTCGTTCAAATGTTTATTGAGCAAATCGGAGATTTGTGGATTTTCTCCAGCGATATTAATTTCGTGCATATACCTAAAACTTCTATAGTCGAAATTACTAGATCCCATAAAAAAACTCTTTTTGTCCACAAGAATTACCTTCGAATGTAGGTTACCTGGCTGAAATTGCAAAACCTCTACCCCTTTCTTAAATAGTTGACCGAAATATTTATTCCGCAAAATGTCAAAAAGCATTACATCAGAATTCATTGGAGTAAGAATCTTTACCTTTACGCCCCGCTTTACAGCAAGGTAAAGACTTCTCCTTAATATTGTCCCTGGAAGAAAATATGGTGTTTCAATAATTATTTCTTCTTTCGCAGCCCTAATCATCTTAAGATATTTTTTACGAACAGGTTGCTGAATATTACCTGGCACATCCCTGATTATTTCAATGTCTTTATACCTCGCAAGTCTGGTACTTAACCTCTTATTCTGATATAGCTTATTTGATATCTCAAAATCAGATTTAAAGAACTTCTCAAATTTTGTTGCAATTGGTCCCAAAATGCGAACTGTACACTCACGCCAGTTAAGACAATAAGCAGTAATATTGGCAGAACCTATATATGAGATTTTTGAATCAATGATTAAAAGTTTACGATGGTTGCGCCGATGATTAACTGAGAAAATATCAAAGCTTAATTTAATCTTCTCAAAGAATTTAACTTTCCCTCCATATTTAATCAACTCTGCAAAAAAACTCTCAGAAACTCCTGCTCCCCATGAATCTATTAAAATATAAATTTCGACACCTTTCTTTGCCTTCTTGGTTAACTCATCTCTAAATTTCTGACCAATAAAATCATTCGAGAACTTATATGATTGCAGATATATGGTTTTCTCAGCCTGTTTTATATCATCTGTCATAGCGGAGAATAGCTTTAATGGGTCATTATAAAGCTTATAGTCTTCGGTATCGGATATTAATTCTTTCATGCAAAGATTTTTACAAAAATAAAAATTATATCAAAGTAAACATCTCCATAGCAAAAGCCAACACACAATGCAGCAGAATTCCAATTCCAATATTCTTCTGCGAATATGCAACAATTCCGAGGAAATAGGCACCGAAAAAAGAGCTTACTGTCTCGGGTAGTGGCTTGCCAAAATGAATAACTGCGTATAGAGTTGCAACTGGCAAAATTGCATTCTTTCCAAGTAACTTTATAAAGCCAAATATCATAAAGCCTCTAAAAAACAACTCTATCATCATAAAATCGAACATATAGGCAGACTCAAAAGCTGCAGCACTCCAGAAGTTGCTAATACCAACACTCTCTGAAAACTGTTTGTATGCCGTTCTGTTTAAAATGGGATAATACTCTGAAATGGACGAGAAAAAGCTTCCCGCAAAAGAAATTGCAATTGCAATGATAGTAAGTAAAGCAGCTAATTTAAAATTAAAATTCTTAAAACTAAAACCATAGAACGGAACTTCTTTATTTCGATCAAATATCAGATAAATAAGAAATATTGGAATCAATAGTGTGATAAAACCGCTCAGATTTTCAACTGTGTAGTAATAAAAATACATCTGAGGATAGCCTAAATTCACATCTATTCCATAATGTCCAAAATATGAAATATAAACACTCAAAACCATCATTCCACCGATACTTTTAAGCCAAAATTCTTTGTTTAGAATTATCTCCGATGATTTAAAAAACTTTAATAGCAGAATTACCAAGTAATAAGAAACTGAAAATACAATAAAATTTATCAGATATATCCTGTTGTCAAAAACAAATTTCGTACTGTATGTATCGTAGAACTTCCATTTGTATTCGACTAATACAATAATAGCTGTCACAAAAAAGACAGACAAATAAAGTTTTAGATTAAAATTCTCCTTTATAAAACTTAATATAGAACTGAAAAGACTTTTCAAGATTATTCACTTACGTTTGCAATCTCGATAAACAAATCCTCGAAAATCTTTCTCATTCTGTAATTTGGGCAAGAATAATTATTTACGATAAAGCAAAAAACTATTTCATCCCCACTAGCATTTAGGATATAACCAGCATAAGCGCGAACTCTGGTCATACTTCCACTTTTGGCATGCAAACGATTTTGAGCTTTTGTGCCAACACAATATCTGGAGAGTGTGCCACTGGTTCCCGCAACTGGCAAAGTATTAAAGAATTTCTCCCCATTGACAGATGACTTTCGCATATACTTAAGCATTCCAACCATCTGAGCAGTTGTTAATCCATCAAAATGACTTAGACCACAAGCATCTTCAACAAATAACCCATCAACGTCTACTGATTTTGATTTCCAAAAGTCCTTTACAGCCTCGGAGTATGGTTTTCCAGTCTTTTTCTCGATATGCCGTGCAAACATTTCTGCATATAGATTAAAACTCTTCATATTAGTCACATCTACAATCTTAATCAGTTCTGGAGAATAGGTTGTGTGAAAAACCTTTCGTATTGTCTTTCCATCGAAATCATAAATTTTTGATTCCTTGCCCGTGATTGGTATTCCTGCAGCTTTAATTTGCTTAGAGAATGATTTAGCAAGATACATTTCTGGTTCCAAGATAGAGCCTTTAATGGTAAAATCGTTATTTTTCCATGGTAATGTTCCTCGAATTATACATTCTGTTTTGCTGTCGGTATAATAAATAAATGATTCATCGCCAGTAGTTGCAGATGATTTTACTCTATTGTCGAACTTAATCCCAGTATCATCTGGTTCAACTTTTGTAATAATTGTTGGACTTCCGTCGATACTTCCCGTTTTAAAATGCACAAAATACATATTGTCCATATAATTTAAAGAAGAACCCGGATTTCCGTAATAGTTGGCAATGTCTTCCCAAATCCATGTATCAGGAATCGGAATCTCGCCAAAGTATGATATATCGCTTATTATATCGCCATTGATTTTCTTAATCCCAAGCTTCTTAATCTCACCAACCCATTTTTGCAATAATTCGCCGCCCGAATTATAATGCGTCGCAAAATTCTGTGAGCCGAGACAAGGATCACCATATCCTATAATGTAAATATTTCCGGTTAAAATACCATCAGCTGAGATTGTTCCACTGTAAGCCAGCTCTGTTTTAAATTTATAATCGGAACCAAGTAGTTCAATAGCCATCGAAGTTGGGATAATTTTAAAAACAGAAGCGGGCGCAAGACTCAGATTAGAATTATGATTAAATACAAGTCCACCATTATCGAGATTTTCTGCATACATTGCAAGACTAGCATTTTTCAACTCAGGTAATTTTGTGATTTCCTTAAGCAAATCATCATAAGTCTTATTTTGAGCCATGCTGAAAAACCAGCCACAAAACACAAATGCAAAAATCAATAGTATTTTCATAAACTTTAACTTTCAAATAATTATCAAAATTAATAAAAATTGGGGTTTTTCTATGTGGAGGTTAATTAATTATTTCGATATGATTTTCCAATATCCAGTTTTGTCGCTTCCAATGCGTTCGATTAGTCCAACTCGTTTTAGCTCTTGAATGTGCCTTTTAATCGTTGACGCAGAATATCCCGTTTTGTTTGCAAGCTCTGCATAATTTGCCTTTGGATTTTGCTTTAAATATTGCAATATGTTTCTTTTTACAGGGTCATTTACAAGGTCTTTTACAGGGTCATTTACAGGGTCATTTACAGGGTAACTTACAGGGTCATTTACAGGGTCATTTAGAGGGTCATTTACGGGGTCTTTTACAGGGTCTTTTACAGGGTCATTTACAGGGTAACTTACAGGGTTTACATGGTTATTTACAGGGTCAACAAACCGAACGTGCATTTCTCTGTTTCTCAAGTCATGGTTTTCGACATGCAACAAATTTTCAAAAAAACGCATTAAAAACTCATTAGTTGAGTGAATATTCTTCGCGTGATTTTTGTAATTCGCTCTTACCAAAGCATTCCGAAAATACATCGAATGCTCAGCAAACAAGTTGTTGTTTACTTCAAAGCCAAATGTGCGCAAATATTTTATTAAAAAAACTGCTGTTGTTCGGGTATTGCCTTCTCCAAAAATGTGAATTTGCCATAGGTAGGAGATAAAATTTGCTATGTGAGCTAAAACTTCTTGCTGACTTAATCCTTTATAGTTAAACTTTTTCTCTTGTTCAAAATCGTATTCCAAGGTAGCTTTTAAGCTGTCAGCACTTCCATATAGAACAGTTTCTCCATCTAATACCCACTCTTGTTTGGTGATGTTGTAATCACGAATTTTGCCTGCAAATTTGTAAATACCTATAAATAGCCTGCGATGAATAGCAATGTATTCTGCTGGTGAAAACGTAAATGTTTGTTCACTCAGAATTTCTGCAATTCGCAACGAAACTTTATCAGCTTCTTCGGTGCGATCTTCGTTTGCTTGGGTTGGAAGTTTTTTATAATAAGTTTCTATGCGCTCTTTTACCTCAGAAATGCTAATATTGCCCTCGATATTTTGTCTAGCAGTTGCTATGAGATAGTTAGACGGTTTTAGCCCATCAACTTCTTGTAAGCCGATAGCCGTTTTCCAAACTTTTGCTTTTTCTGCTTTGTTTGGCTCAGCTTGTCGTATATATTCTTCAAAATTATCCATTATCTGCACTATCTTTTCTATTTTAGTTTAGGCTCCATTTAGAACTATCTTCATTTTTATACAATTGTATCTAATGCCAGTCTGTCTAAAAAACCTCTCAAAGTTAGCAAAAATTGTGAATAAATCAAAATTTTTGACTAAAAAAAAGAGTTGGTAAATTCATGTTTCAATTAAATGTTAGCTACTCCATGATGCTGAAAAAATTTCTATCTTAGCCGATATTTTTAAAACTATTGTTCAGTTTTTATTAATTAGCATTATGTAAAACTTTTTATGACTAGTGAAAATTAAAAAACTTATCTTAACCTGAATAACCTCAAGTAATGATATCATTATGAAAGTCAGCACAAACAAAAAAGGAATAAGCGAAATAATACATTACCGGGCCATCTGGATCGAAGGTAGCACAGTGTGTATGATCGAACAAAACAAACTACCATTTGAATTTGAAATACATTATTGCAAAACTTTAGATGAAACCTGTTACGCTATTTCAACTATGATAACCCGTGGTGCAGGGTCTATTGGTGCGGCTGGCGGATATGCAATGTTGCAGACAATTTTGTCATCTGATGATAAAAATTTGATTGCCGAATTGCAAAAAGCAAGAACTAAAATAGATTCAACTAGACCAACTGCTGTGAACTTATCTTATGCTACAAAAAGAGTTATGGATGCTGCTTATGTTTCGCGAGAATTTGCAATTAGTGAAGCCCATGCTGTTGCCGACGAATGTGCCGAACATGGCCGCTTAATTGGCGAACATGGAAATTCATTAATTAAAGATGGTTTTGGAATTGAAACACATTGTAATGCAGGTTGGCTGGCTTTAGTTGACTATGGTTCTGCCCTAGCGCCTATTTACGCAGCTCACAAATCGGGTAAAAATATTTTTGTTTATGTTGATGAAACTCGCCCTCGAAGTCAGGGTGCAAGACTTACCGCTTGGGAGCTGAATCAGGAAGGTGTTCCTCATGCAATTATTCCCGATAATGCTGGAGCACATTACATGTCCACTGGGAAAATAAATATAATGATAACAGGTGCCGACAGAATTGCAGCTAATGGAGACACTGCAAATAAAATTGGCACTCTCGAAAAAGCAATAGCAGCAAAGTATTACGGAATACCGTTTTATATTGCAGCACCATCGAGTACAATTGACTTAAATACTGCAAGCGGAATAGATATCCCAATTGAAGAACGTTCGGCTGATGAAGTTTTATATTACTCAGGGAAATTGAATAATGGTGAAGTTGAAGAAATGCGAATTGCCAGTCCTGGATCTGGAGCACTAAATCCAGCATTTGATGTAACTCCAGCTTCATTAATTACAGGAATTATTACCGAAAAAGGGATTATTTCAGCCAATTCAGAATCCATTAAAAACTTATTCAATCATGATATTTAAAGAAGAAAGAAAAGCAGTTGCGAAGATTATGCGCAGACTATACAAACAAGGCCTTACGACTTCGAGCGGTGGAAATGTAAGTATGAGGAACGGTGATGGACTAATTTTTATCACAGCCAGTCAAACGGACAAATCATCAATAAAATGGGCTGAAATAATTGCATTTGACAAAGATGGCAACAACCTCACTCCTGCACTAAGACCAAGTATGGAATCTGCAATGCACACTGAAATATACAAATCGCGCCCCGATGTTTTTGCGATTGTACATGCACATCCTGTTTACGCATCAACTTTTGCTGTAACAGACTTTAAGCCTGAATCTTCAATGACCGGCGAAGCCCGTTATGTATTGGGCGAAATAGCTGTGGCAGATTACAAACTAATGGGGACTCAAGAACTGGCAAAAACTTGTGCTGAATCTTTACAAAATGCTGACACTGCAATAATGAAAAACCACGGAGCAATTTGCATTGGTAAGACTTTGTTTGAGGCCTTCGACAGAATGGAAGTACTAGAATTTACAAGTAAAATATACTTCAACTCTTTATTACTTAAAAACTGTAATATATTGGATGAAGATGATTTAAGTAAAATCGACGGAATGAAGTAATTAAAATCTCACAAATTCATAATCCATTGCAGTTTCTCCAATATCAAGGACTAAATAGCCAGCATCTTCGTATGTATCAGTTAGAGCATCTGTGATTAAATAAGTGGTATTCCCGAATTTAACAGCATCTTGAAGATGGTCGTGACCATTAATTACCATATCAACATCGTGTTTTGCAAACAAATCGAGTAAGAATGCAACTTCTTCGGTTAATGGATTTGCACTGGTTGTTCGACGAGTACGAAGCATATTAACATGCGTAATTACAAAGCAATGTCTATACTCATCACGTTTTGTTTCGAGCAGGTTTACAAGCCAATCTGTCTGACTTTTTCCCAATGTTCCACCACCAGAATCAAGGCAAATATAAATATCTGTTGCCTCGGGTGTCGATATCAGAAAATAATATGTAGAGGTGCCAAAAAATTCGTAATAAGTTTTCCACCCATCATAAAAAAGGTCGTGATTACCAACCATTGTAAACAGTGGTTTTTCGACACTATCAACTAGTTCTTTAAAAACCAGATAATCCTCACGACGACCAGTAACAAGATCACCTGCCAAAATTAGCGCAGTATTGTCAGATTCCTCGTAATAATCAAATAGCTTTTCTGCATTAACAGTACCTCCGATGTGCAAATCTGAAGCTATTATCACTTTATAATCATCTTCCAATACAGATAAATCTTCTAAAATAAAATCTGATTTAAATTCAGACGATTGCATGAATCGCTCTTCGACTCTATCGGTAGAGCGAACTAGTCCCGAAAAATCAGCCTCACAGGATACTAGTCCTGAAATAGAAAAAATGCACAACAATATTTTTAATTTATTTCCCATTTAATGCCTGTTCTAAAAAACCAACCAAAATAATTAACTCTGATATTATTAAATCCTGCTGTTTGATACCATAAATCTGCAAACAACTTAGGTGCAGCCTGCTCCTTCTGCCATGTAAAGCCAAGATTAAGCATAGGATTTATCTCCTGTTCAATGATATATCTTTCAAAATTTGACAAATTCAGATACACATTCCATGGATTGCCTTGATCCATAAAATTATATCGGATAGAATACATCAGATTTGCAGCTTCAAGAAGATAGTGATTATCAGTAATATTATAAACTTCCACGGCATTGTCGCTAAATTTATAAAAGTTAAAGTTGTTGCCTAAAGTAAATGCCCATTTCTTTAAATTAAAATCTAGTTTTAACCCCATATTATTTATTTTCATCATCTGGCTGACTGGCTTATTACAGTAAAAAAGATACAAAGCGGAGTTGTTTTCAAGAATTTTGAACTTATAACCCAGATTTGTAGAAACTGCATTTATTACCTTCTGTTCACGTTTATTAATATTAAAATCCATGGAATAGTCAATAGCAAATCTTTTATATTGAAATCCAGGAGAGAATCCTGCACTAGCAAGAAATGGTTGATCAATTGGATTAACTGCAACGCCTGTGAATAATTCTATTTTAAACTGAGCAGACAAATAAGATGCTGCATAAACAAAAAGTATGGTCAGAAAGACTGCTGTTTTACTCATAGGTAACAATTACTTAATCCTGTTTATGCAAATATAATTAAATTTAGAAATCCATACATTTTATCCATGATATTTCATATATTTGTGCATAAAATAATTTTAAATGGAAAAAGCTTACGATTTAACAACATACAAAGGTTTGAACTCTGCTGTTGAACTTGTAAAAAAATATGGATGGATAATTAGTCCTTTACCTTGGCTTATTTACAAAGCTCTAACTCCAGAAATCTCTACTGAAAAACAAATTGACGCTGCAATAAATCTTATTAAAGCTGGCAAGGAAAACGGTGCTAAGAAAATGAGAATACGTGTTGGTCACGATGCGGGAATAAAAGTTGGAGCAATGCTCAAGGGTTTTCCTATAAATGTAAATATCGGTAATAATGGTGTTGTTGAACTCGATGTTGATTATGATTCGGCTTCACCTGCTGATTTGTCACAATTAAATAATATTCCTACGGTTTATAAACCTTAATATCTGATTGTTGAAATTTCCACAATACACCATCAGCATATTTTTCATAACCTGAGGAGTTGTGATGACCATCTTTTTCCCAGTAATAATTGGATGAAGTTTTTTTATCTATATGTAACTCTTGACGATAATATTTCATCATATCGAGAGTCCTAATTCCTAGCTTATTTGAATATTCTATCAACTCCATATTAGAATTGTACTTTCCTGAATCCAATTCATTTTGCATCGGGAAAAAGATTATTAGTAATTCAAAGCCATCCGATTCTGATAATTTCTTAAAATCGTCAATACTTATTTTTAAATCTGAAATTGCTTTTTGTTTTGCGTTTTCATAATCTGCTTTAGACAGTAACAGATCATTATAGCCGCACAGATTATGCACAATTAATCTCGTAAGAAAAGAAACAGAATATAATGGTTGCCACCAATATCTTTCAATTGCAGGCTTTTTTGTTTGGTAGCGCTCTTTTCCTCCCCGTGTAATTACATCAGTTAGCTCAAAACCATAACTTACAATTACAAGATCTGGTTTGTAAACCAGCAATTTATCTTTCAGCAATTTGTACTCATAAATGGGATCGCTACCACATACCCCCGCATTAAAAAAGTAATAATCCACACTATCATTATCGGGAAGCTTCCTTTCGAGGAATTTCAACCAAGTAGAATCTTTATGAGCGCCATCTCCTTCAGTAAAGGAATCTCCAAGAGCCATTATTAGAAATTCATTATCCGCTTTTTTGATTTCTGGTTCATCACCTGATAATCCCAACGAATTGGATTGCCGTTCAAATTCAAATTCTTCATTTTTAAGAATATAGCTAATATTTGAATCTCTTACAAAATATTCTTTAAGTTTAAATTGTGTTTGAACAGATTCATAGTAACCAAATCTTTGCTCAAAGGCAGTAACGTTTATTCCAAGAATTCTTAAAGATGCCTCAACAATCAATAATCCAACAAAAACACTTATAAGCACTGTCATCAAGTTTTGTTTGTTTCTAATTCTGGAGTTAACAAATCTATCAACCAACAAAATGAAAAATATACAAATTGCAATTTGCAGATAGAAACCCGTCCATAGAAATAGTTTGTCGAAATAAGCAAACTGATAAACGAAAAGTAGTAAGAATCCCAGCCCAATTACGCCAAATATTTTCACAGGCTTCTTTGACTTATTCCATCTGAGTAAGAAACTATAAGTGAAAATAGTTACGGCAGACATAACATATATGATGAATATCCATATTAGCAAAAGGGAAAAAAGGCTTTTTATGCTTGATGATTTTCCAAATCCTATATTTTTTAATTTTTGAAATACCCCATGCCCATAATTTAAATGATTTATAACAACTAGCCTATTTTTCTCAACAATTGTGTCAAGAACAAGTTGTTCATTTTGGTCTTTTATCTTAATATTAATAGATTCTTTGCTCTCAATTTGCTTTAAATCGATTTCAATCCTGTCGAAGTACCAATCCTCAGGGCTATGGAAATAACCTTCATCATTAACCAATGACTTTTTCCTACCAAAAATGCTAAAGCCATAGCAATCTGTATTTGAATCTACACTAACATTATCAATTGTTACATAGATTTTAAGATCTCCATAAATATTAATTCTTTGCTGATAGATAACAAAACTAGCAAAAATAAGCATAGCTGAAAGCGCAATAATAATCCAAGGGAAAACTGGAACTATTTTATTAATAACAAATTTGCTCTTCATTTATGTAATAATATGACTCGCAAGATAGCAAAAAAAAAGGCTGATAACGGCCTTTTTTTCTTTACATCATGTGAATATTATTTACCCGGGCAGTTCTTAATAATATCCGGAGCAATATCGTTTCTTCCATAAGCATTATCAAAATGATCTGAAAATTGTTTAGCAAGATTATGAGCAGTTTTATTGTAATCGTCCTTATTACTCCAAGTATTAATCGGGAAAAGCATTTCTGATGGAACTCCTGGACATGATTTTGGAATGTTTACATGAAATAAACTATCGTATTCATATTCAACATGAGCTAAATCTCCGTTTAATGCAGCTTCTACCATCGCGCGGGTATAATTAAGATCTATACGTTTTCCAACACCATATTTTCCACCCGACCAACCGGTATTAATAAGATAAACATTTGCTTGATGTTCTTCCATTTTATCGCCCAGCATTTTAGCATAAATTTTTGGTAATGCTGGCATAAAAG
This sequence comes from uncultured Bacteroidales bacterium, assembly GCA_964579045.1. Lineage (GTDB taxonomy): Bacteria > Bacteroidota > Bacteroidia > Bacteroidales > ML635J-15 > Bact-19. Next base: position 17,279 of record CAZOHR010000008.1, read on the forward strand.
GTGCTCCAAAAAATCTTGAGAACGTAGATTGAGGTTCAACAACACCAGTTTCTGTTCCAGCAAGTTTTGAAGTGTATCCCATCAAGAACCACAACATAGCCTGACTTCTGTCTAATCTAGATACTGGAGGTAAAACTCCTGTTGCATCTGCAGTAAGAAACAGAATAGTTGATGGATTTCCGCCCATGCTTGATTCTTTCACATTATTTAAAGAACTTAGTGGATATGATGCTCTAGAATTTGGTGTAAGTCTTTCATCATTAAAATCGAATTCACCATCAGGATAAATCATTGCGTTTTCAACAATGGCTCCATGATTCAGATAATAGTCATGATGCATGATTGCTTTATAAATATCAGGCTCCTTTTCAGGATTAATATTAATCATTTTAGCATAACAGCCATATTCAAAATTTGCAACACCCTTATCGCTCCAGCCGTGCTCGTCGTCTCCTAATAATGCCCTGCGTGGATCGGCAGATAATGTAGTTTTGCCAGTACCCGACAAGCCGAGAATTAGTGCAGTTTTACCATCTGAACCTTCGTTAGCCGAGCAATGTAATGGCAATACATTTTCGAATGGTAAATAAAAATTCATTACGGTGAACATCATTTTCTTTACACTTCCTAGATAAGCAGAACCTATAACCAGTCCTAATCTACGGTCGAAGTCAAATGCAACGATAATGTTAGATGTTTTTCCATTAGGTAGTTTACGCAATTTCCAATCATATTTTGACGCATCTAATTTATTAAACGGAAGTGCGATTAAATAAAATGGTTTGTCTGAGAAACAACTTCTGTTTAAATCCTCAGGAATAGGACGAAACATATTATCTACAAAAACAGATGTAAGGGCCTCCGAAGTTACAACCTTTACTGGCAATGCATACTCAGAATCAGCACCAATAACGCGATCGTTAACATACATTCTGTTTTGTTTACTCATCATGTCGAGAGCATCGTCAAAAATCTCATCAAAAACCTGTTCTGTAATAGGCAGGTTATTGGGAGAATTCCAGTCAATGTAAATCTGACTCTGCGGACGTTTAACCATTACAGTGTCTTTAGGGCTACGACCAGTTGAATCTGGCTCGTTCCATGTTGCTAAGGCACCAGATTTTGCAACCAGACATTCGCTGTTGCTTACTGAATCACCTATTAATCTCTTACGGTCTGCATTTGTAATAACATTCTTACATTCGTTCAGAACCTCGTCTACCTTTTTGTGTGTCTCTTTAAAGTTTATTGTGTCCATCGCCAGTGTGTTAGTTAATTGCAGCAAAAATATTAAAAATAAACTCACCAAAAAGGTGTTAAAGAATATAAAATATGGTTTTGTGTTGTTAAAAATGTTTTTATAAAAGCCGATGGGCATCCGCCGCAGCGGAACAAGAAACAAGTAACAAAAAACAAGCTCCAAAAAAGCTCCAAAACACAAAAAAAAGCACTAATAGAAGCTCCAATCTGAAATATCAAGCTCCAAAGAAGGTTCCAATAAACAACGGCGCAGCCCTCATGATCTTGCGAATAAATGATAAGTTCCAAAGGGTGCAGAGTTTAATTGAAAATTGTTTTTTGTGATTTGTGATTTATGATTTGTTCCGCCGCGGCGGATGTGATTTATGATTTAGGTTTTGTGATTTGTATTTTGAGATTTGGAACTTGGAGCTTGTAATTTGTAATTTGTGATTTGTCATTTATCATTTTTATCTTTATTTTGCACAAAATTTTAAACATGTTTAAAAAAGTTCCTCATACCTACGTAATTGTGTTTTCACTTATTGTGATTGCAGCAGTTTTAACTTGGATTATCCCATCAGGAGAATTTGCTAGAACTCAGAAAACCATGGCTGATGGTAAAGAAAAAACTGTAATTGTTGAGAATTCATTTCATAAAGTTGATTCAGAACCTCAAACCTGGCAGATTTTTACCTCAATCTACAATGGGTTTGTAAATCAATCTCATATTATCGTATTTATTTTATTAATCGGTGGAGCATTCTGGATTTTGAATGCTAGTAAAGCACTAGATGTAGGAATTCTCGCCTTTATTAACACAACTAAAAAACTGGAGCGAAACCGTCTCCTACGAAAGATTGGAGTTGACAATATTGTGATGGTACTGATAATGACTATGTTCAGCTTGTTTGGAGCAATTTTCGGTATGAGCGAAGAAACAATTGCATTTGTGATTGTGTTAGTGCCTCTTGCAATTTCGATGGGTTATGATTCAATCGTTGGAGTGTCATTGGTTTATGTTGCTGCGCATCTTGGCTTTGCTGGTGCAATTTTAAATCCTTTTACTATTGGGATTGCTCAAGGCTTGTCAGATTTACCAGTATTTAGTGGTTGGGAATATCGCATAATTTGCTGGCTGATAATCAACATACTAGGATTTGGGTTTATCTTGCTTTATGCTCGAAAAGTAAAAAAACATCCTGAGAAAAGTTTAACTTGGTCGGTTGATGATTTCTGGAGAAAGAACAAAGTAGATACTGAAGCAAAAATTGAATATCACACTCCTGTTGCAGCTTGGTTTAGCTATATTGCAGTTCTAATAGCTTTGGTTATCTTTTCTGCTTATTATCCCGATTCCGTTCTTAAAGTTGGCAACTCTCAATTTCATTTCCCTGCTCTACCAATTTCTTCAATACTATTTGCTATCAGTTCATTCTTTGCTTTAAGAAAATCTGTGCATTTTTACATTTTAAATTTATTGGCGTTTACTGTTGTCTTCCTCATTGTTGGAGTAATGGGATACGACTGGTATGTTATGGAAATTGGAGCATTGTTTTTTGCCATGGGTCTGGCTTCAGGGATTGCGATGAATAAACCTGCAAATGAAATCACTAAACTGTTTATCGAAGGGGCTAAGGATATTTTCTCTGCTGCATTTGTAGTTGGTCTTGCTGGTGGAATAATAGTTATTCTCACCGACGGAAAAGTTGTTGATACAATTATGTACGGCATGTCGGTGCTTATGCAAGATTTCGGCAGAGAAGCTTCGTTGGGTTCAATGTACGGACTTACAACTGCGCTTAACATTATTATCCCTTCAGGTTCTGCCAAAGCAGCACTAATGATGCCGATAATGGCACCATTCTCCGATTTAATAGGAATAGCTCGCCAGTCTACAGTTTTAGCTTTTCAGTTTGGCGATGGTTTTACAAATATGATTACTCCTGCTTCAGGTGTACTCATTGGTTGTTTGGGTATTGCAAAAATTCCTTATAACATCTGGTTTAAATTTATCTGGAAACTAATTCTAATGCTTTTTATCTTAGGATTTTTAATGCTACTGCCAACTTTGTATTTTAGTTTAAATGGTTTTTAATTCTGTATTATGAGAATATTCTTAGTTACAGTTTTTTTATTATTATCATACTTACTTAATGCACAACCATATCCTGTACAACATGATAGTACTCATGTTTTTTACGCAGAAGCTGGATTAGGAATTTCATCACCATTAGGAACATTCAAATTCAACTACTCAGGCGAAAATGAAGGATTTGCTGTCAATGGAATTAACATCCAATTGTCTGCTAAAACATATAAGAATAGTTTTTACGGATTTAAATACTCGGCAAATGCAATGATAAACCCTGTTGAGCTTTCGTTTCACACTACTTCTGACATTTCATCTGCAACACCATCTGATGTAGGCAAATGGATAAATGTTTTCTATGGAATGGGACCTCTGTTTTACTATTCAAGCGAGTCTGCAATTTTTGAATTTAGTTTAATGGGAGGTTTTATTTCGTCGACAAGACCAAAAATTATTTACAGATTCTACGATAGCCTCGGCTTGTTATTAAATGAATACAAGTTAACGGGCGGGTATGGACTTGGGATTGGTTTCTCACCTGAAATATCTTTTACTTTCAAAATTGGAGACAAAAAATCCTTAAAACTTTTTGCAAATTATGTTTATGCATCAACCAAAGTAAATTACAAAATCTTTGGCGGCAATTATGACAACTACACTGGTCTCGATTATCTCGATTCAAGGTCACAAAAGCTTAAAATTGAGTCATTAAACTTAGGCTTAAGCCTAGTTTTCTTACTCTAATAAAAACTATGCTAATAAACCACTCCTTCCCTAGCATCATCAGAGTAAATATGTAATGATAAGCTAGTATCCGATTTACAGCTAATACGATGTAGGTGGTTATCGAAATTATCTGAAGAACCTATATTATAAAACACATCTCCTTCTTTTGCAATAACAGTTTGTTTTAAAACAGGAATATTATCTTCAAGTTCAAATATTTCTACCTCAAGTTCTCCAGTGATAATCGCATACATTGCAAATTTAGGATGACCGTGAATACTAGATTTCATATCCTTAGACCAGCCCATCACTATTGCTTCGAGACCATTTTCTGCCTTGCCGATATAGTTTCTTACATACTTTTCGGTAGAGAATTCCCAAGATTTTGACTGGATTTTGCCCTTCTCGTTCAAAGCTAATGATTTAATTTTTTCTGCTTCAAAAGTAGTAATTTTCCCATCGCCAAATACAACTTTTAATTGATTAAAGAACTCATCATGACCTAATTGCACCTCGATTCCTTCGGGAAACATTGATTTGATTTTTCTTTCCATATATGTTTTATGATTATGATTTTCACTGTAAACAAGTAAAAAGGCCAAAAGTTAAGTGTATTTATGCAAAATGAGTAAAATTCAGTATTTATACTTAGAGAGATTTAAATTTACAACGAATTAATTATGTATTCTCAGAAGATTTTATTTCTCCATAATGAACCTTTTAAAAATTTTATTATCTTAGCGAAAATTTAGGCAGAATTTTTGATAGTAAAAACCGTTAACTTAAAATTTATATTATGAAAAAGAAAATTTTATTCCTTGGATTTATCTCCTTTTTGCTTTTAGCAGGCAGTTCAGTTTTTGCACAAAAAGTTTATAGTTGTGAATATAAAAGTGACGCTGATGTAAAAGTATATGTAGCCGAATACAAAAGCGATGCAGATCTTGTAGTTTACAAATGTGATTATTCTAGCGATGCTTCAGGAAATGCTGGTTTGTGGTATTTTTGTGATTATAAAAGCGACGCTAAGAAAACAATCTATTTCTGCGATTACAAAAGTGATGCTGATCTAGTAATTTATTTCGCAGATTATAAATCGGATGCAGGATGGAAAAATTCATCTAAACAATCGTTAATGTATTAAAACTAAGTCGTTATGAAAAATATTTTAAAAATTGTCGTTTTTTCGGCACTGTTATTTCTTACATACACCTCATTTGGACAAAAGGTCTATAGTTGCGATTCCAAATACGATGCAGATGTTAAAGTCTGGGTAGCGGATAGTAAGTATGATGCCGACCTTGTTGTTTTTAAATGCGATTCTCAGTATGATGCAACAGACAATAAAGGATTGTGGTATTTTACCAGTTCAAAGTACGATGCCAATAAGGTAATTTACTTTGTTGATTCAAAGTATGATGCAGATTTAATTATATATTTCACCGACAGCAAGTATGATGCAGAGTGGAGAAACGCAAGCAAAAAGCAGTTATTCTACTAAACTAAATGAGCATCAAGCTTAAGCGCTGGCACAAAATTACTTTAATCAGTATTGCAGGAATTCTTGCAATACTGATTTTCTTTAATATATGGGTAAACTCTTTTATTCGTAATAGGCTGGAGGAAGATTTCAACGCTTCATTAAATGCAACTGTAAAGATTGATAAACTTAGAGTAAACTTCTTAACAGGCAAAATAAGCATATACGATATAAGCATCATTGGAAAGAAGGAATTTAAAAACGATACTCTTATTTTCATTGACAAAATCAGTCTTTCTCCCTCAGCATTTGACAGCAAAACAGGCCAAATAGATATTGAACAACTCACAATTACTAACCTCAAATTCAAAAGCATTATTTCTGACAAGGGAAATAATTGCTGGGATAATATCTCGAAAAAGAATACAGACAACATCGAAGATGACAGCTCTGGCTCTTTTAATTTTTTTGTAAAAAAACTGCAAATCGAAAATGCGGAAATACAAATCATTGACCGCCAAAGCAAGACAGAGCAGACAATCAACAAACTTAATATTGTTGTTGATTCGGAAAAAGATGGTGATATATTAACAGCCGAGTTTACAGCAAATTGCATCGCTAATACAGAATATACTGGAGAAAAGAATTTTGCACTTGATGGTAATCTTAAATATAGCAACGAATTAATTGATGCCGACGCTGTTTTTACTGTAAATGGTCTCGCTATTAACTTAAAACTTTTTGTCCCGATTGACAGCCTCTCGAATGCTAACTCAACCTTAAAAATCGAAACCGACATTCAAAATATCATTGCGCATGAAGATATTTATACTAACGGAAAACTAGTATTTAACCTTACTAGCAAGGGAATATTTAACACAGATTATAAATTTAATTTCGAATCTACACTCGAAGCAGATAGCCTTATCATTAAAAATAAAACTACCAAAAACATTGTGGCAGCTGACTTTATTTTAATGATAAATTATAATGTTAGTGAGAATAACGAAATAAATATTAGTTCCAAAAATCTGCTATTACGCTCTGGGGAAGAGCAAATTTCAGGCGATTTTAGTTTTCTATT
>CAZOHR010000008.1:23999-25903 GCA_964579045.1 uncultured Bacteroidales bacterium
GGAGACCTACATTATGAAATTAGCTCATTTCAGAATTTCATACAAGGAGGATTGATTTCTCACAAACTCGATGCAAAATTTAACCGAATATCCTTTCCAGCATCGAATCAAGAATTTAATCCAAGCGATGCAATGAATTTTAATTCAGAGAATCAAGATTTCAAGTTTCCTAAAAACTCCGAAACTCAAGTTAAAATAGTAATTGACAGCCTATTTTCGGGCAAAAGAGCCATTACCGACATAGATATAGAGTTAATGTTGAATCCAGATTTAGCAGAAATAAAAGTAAATTCCACGAATATAGGAACTGGCAAATTGCATGGTATTGTAAGCTATCAGAAAGAAAAAGAGCTCAATTTCTTTAAAACAGATATCGAATTAAATGATTTGGATCTTTCTTTCTTTGCAAGTGATAGTACTGATGTTAGTGGAATAATTAACCTTAAATTCAAGAACACAATTTATGGCGGTTCTGATAGTCTGGCATTTAAGAAAAATGAAGGTGTGAATATTTTAAAGATCGAGGACTTTAGTTTTAAAACAGATATTTTCAGGGATTATGAAATTGACGAAGACTATATCACAATAAAAAACACTGAAATCGTAGCTGAGGTTAATGAAGATTTACTTATTCTACTACCTTCATCACTTAAAATAAATGATGCAGACATTAAGTTCAAGGGCAATTACAATCTTGTGACAGATTCCATTAGTTACGATTTACTTTTTGATATTTCTGATAAATATCTCAATTCAAAAGTTAAACTTGCAATTTCAATTTTCTCAGAAAGTTACGAAAAAGAAATCCCCGAAAAGGAAGGTAGATTCACTTATTTATTGCGAATACTTGGAACTTTAGAGAACCTAGAATATAAGGTTTTTGAATAATATTATTGAATCGAGCATCTTTTCCACTTTACATAAATCTCAATAATTCAACTTTATTCTTTCTGACCAGCTTTTATAATTGATCCTTCAATATTGTTGTAGGCATACTCAATAACTTTTAAAGTATCATTATGCTCTGATATCCAAATCTTCATCCAACCATATTTATAGTCGTCAACACCTGGAAGCCTTATGGCTAAATACTTCTCTCCTTTACCATTAAACTGACCAGAGTTCATAAAAGTACCCAAAACCACAAAATTGTTGGTCCAGTTTCCTGCAGCGCTTATCTGATTATCAATATCGAGGGCATCGGCATATTGATACGTCGAATTGTCTAAAACCGACCCACCAATTGGATGCGCTCTTACAGCAAGTGAATCAAAATTCTCAGGCAATTCATAATTATTTAATGGCTGAAGATCTAGTATCTCAAATGCGAAATCGGACTCCTCATCACCATCTAAATCGAATCGTATAAAACCTGTAGAAACCAGTTCAGTTTCGAGTTGCCCACTTAAAATGCTATCGATATGTTGAGCTATTATAGAATCTTGCGAATTCATAGCTTGCATATCGGGAAGCATAATATAATTCTTATTTACAGACTGATAAACAATATCCTTTTCTCCATTACCTTCGGGTTTTTCACATCCAGACATAGCTAGCAATAGAGCTAATGCCATAAAGTTTACGAGTACTAAATTTAGATTTTTCATAGTGGTAGCTTTTTGATTTTAACTAGAACGCATCTGTTTATTCTTTTATTATAATAACTCCGAGCATAAAATATTTGAGTAATTCTGAGTCAGAATATGAACATTAGGTAAAGCCAAATGTCATAAAAAAACTATATCTTTGAATCAAGATTTTTTGAAATCCTTAATAACCATTGAGACTAAACAATTATCAATAATTAAACAGAATAAAATGAATAATCTAGTCTATTCAACAAACGTCCCAGAAATTGTTGCACCACAAATCGAAGAGATATTGAGAGCTGATCTTGGATTAAC
>CAZOHR010000008.1:26003-32379 GCA_964579045.1 uncultured Bacteroidales bacterium
TTCAAAGGTGATGCAAATGAAATAGAAAAATTAAATGCAAATATCCCATTAAGAAAACTAGTTGATACTTTTGCCAGAGTCAGACTTGTGGGAGCAGAAACAATTACAATTTCGAGATATGTAAAAATAGAACAATCGGAATCAGGAGCCGATTTAGAAATTGCAACTCTGCCAAGGCTATATGACGTTGGTTCGAAAGCTACAACTGATGCTAAAATGTTTATTGAAATAGCCACAATGATTGAAAACACGCTCTGATTGAGCCTGATTTTACAAATAGTTATTTTAATGCATTAATATAACCATGGCTATATTGCTAAACCAGAATTCTTTAAAAAAACAGATTTTATTTTTACAAAAAAAATTGCAACTTGACTTTTAAACACAATTTTTCACCATATTTGTACTTACAAAAAAATTGCAGCCAATACCGATGAGAAGATCAGAAACAATAAAATTAAGCGACCTGATAAAGCAAACTATCAGTGATAATAAGCTTGAAGATGGTATTGATAAGGTTCGCGTAAAAACTATCTGGAAAGAAGTTGCTGGAGTACATATATCCAACGCTACAACCGATATTTCTGTAAATAAGTCATCACTTTTTATAAGCATCAATTCCTCAATAATTCGCAGTGAGGTAATGTTAATTCGCAGCGAATTAATAAGAAGAATAAACCGAGAACTAGGACGTCGTTTTATAACCGAAATTATTGTGCGCTAATGTACATTCTTGGAATCTCGGCATATTATCACGACTCTGCAGCATGTCTCATTTACAATGATGAAATAATTGCTGCTGCTCATGAAGAACGATTTACCAGAATAAAACAAGATGAAAATTTTCCTACTAATGCTGTAAAATACTGCCTTAAAGAAGCAGGACTGGAGATTTCAGATATTAAAGCTGTGGTATATTACGAAAAACCATTTCTTAAATTCGAGCGATTACTTGAATCTTACTACCATTTTGCGCCCCAAGGATTAATTTCGTTTGTAAAATCTATTCCTGTTTGGGTCAAAGAGAAGCTTTTTATCAAAGACGAGCTTTATTCACAATTAAAGAAAATCGGAAACTTCGATAAGAAAAAGCTTAAACTATATTTTTCGGAACACCATCTCTCCCATGCAGCATCGGCATATTTTCCATCTGGATTTGATTCAGCCGCAATACTTACTTTAGATGGAATGGGCGAATGGGCATCTGCATCTATTGCAAATGCAAAAGGAAACAAACTTGAAATTATTAAGGAATTACATTATCCAAATTCACTTGGTTTGCTATATTCTGCTTTTACATATTTCCTCGGATTTATGGTTAATAGTGGCGAGTATAAACTAATGGGACTAGCTCCTTATGGTAATCATTGTTCCGAACAAGTAGAGAATTACAAGAAACTAATCCGCGAAAAGCTGGTGGAAATAAAATCAGATGGTAGCATAAGATTGGAAATGAAATACTTTGCTTTTGCCACTGGTTTAAAGATGATTCGTACCAATAAATGGGAAATTTTATTCAATCTAAAGAAACGAGAACCATCTGAACCTGTTCTACAATCGCATTCAGATTTAGCACTGGCTATTCAGCAAATCACAGAAGAAATTGTGCTTAATATGGCACAAGAAGCTAAACGTTTGACTGGAAGTAAAAACCTCTGTTTGGCTGGTGGTGTTGCATTGAATTGCGTTGCAAATTCTGCAATTTTAAGAGAGAATATTTTTGAGAACATATTTGTACAACCTGCTGCAGGAGATGCAGGTGGAGCATTAGGTGCAGCACTTGCATTTGCTCATATACACAATAATTTACCAGTCGTTGCAACTCCTAGCGATAAAATGAAAGGAGCATTTCTCGGACCCGAATTTTCAGATAAGGATGTGCTCAAGGTTGCAAGAAAATATGGAGCTACTTTCGAGCATTTTAATAATGATGACAAACTATATGATTACACTGCCAATCGTCTTATCGAAGGTAAAGTTACTGGTTGGTTCAGAGGCAGAATGGAATTTGGTCCCAGAGCATTAGGAAATCGCAGTATTTTAGCTGATGCTAGAAATCCTGAGATGCAGAAGAAGTTAAATCTAAAAATAAAGTTCAGGGAAGGGTTTAGACCATTTGCGCCATCGGTGTTGCACGAAGAAACTCATAATTATTTTAACATTGATATTTCTTCGCCATATATGCTTTTTGTTGCTGATGTAAACGAAAATTACAGAAAGCCGCTGCCTGATGACTATGAGACCATGGATGTAATGAAAAAACTATATGTTCAGCGATCTACTGTTCCAGCAATTACTCATTGTGATTTTTCGGCACGACTTCAAACAGTACATAAAGAGACTAATCCAGATTATCATGCATTGATTTCAAGGTTTAAGGCTATCACAGGGACAGGACTGATTGTTAATACCAGCTTTAATGTTCGCGGTGAACCTATTGTTTGTACACCCGACGATGCTTTCAGATGTTTTATGCGCACCGAAATGGATATCTTGGTAATGCAAAATTATGTTTTTATAAAAGAGAACCAGAATATAGATTTAAAGCTTTTCAAAGAAAATTTTAAACCCGACTAACATGGAATTTTTAAGAGATATTTGGATGTTTTTAAAAGAAAGAAAGAAATTCTGGCTTATCCCCATGATAATTATTCTTCTTTTAGTAGGAATACTTGTTGTTTTTGGCGGATCAAGCAGTGTGGCACCTTTCGTTTACACCTTGTTTTAAGTTCAAGGTTTAGCCTTTGATTAAAATCATGGACTGAACTAAAAACAGAAAAAAATGATAAAAGATAAAAAAAGAAATATTACCGATTGCCTAGTTATAATAGCTGGACTTGTAATTATTGGAATAATTACAAAAGAATTTGTTTATTTCTACATATCTGCGGGTTTGGGTGTTATTATAGCTATTATTCCGCCAATGGCATACTATATTTCATTTTTATGGCAAGGCATTGGTAAAGTCATGGGTTTCATTGTTTCAAAAATCATATTAACCATAATATTTTACATTATTTTATTTCCTTTTTCGCTATTACATAAACTTTTTGCAAAGAATAAGAGTATAAGCCAAAAGAAATTGGAAACTTACTGGATTAAAAAAGAGAAAACAGAAATAGATTTTACGAAACTTTGGTAATTTGCCTAAGCACAACAGAATAATCCGAATTGCCGCCGGAATTATCTTTATTTGCTTGTTGATAGTTCATGTCGCGCTGCTGATATTGGGCAGAAGTTGGGTATTTACAACCCTGCTTTTCTACCCAGCATTTGGTTTTATTGCAATTTTGATTTATAAGTTTATTAAACGAAAGAAAACCCAAATGCCGATTTATGAAAAGTCACTTAAGCACTTCCGATATTCAGTATTCGTAATTCTTGCCTTTATCATTCTACTTGATCTTGGACTTCGATTTTTTACAAAAAAATACAGGTCATACAGCGAGATTAATTATGGATGGTTCTACATTTCGCCTTTTACGGACGGTTTTTCCGTTTTAAAGCAGAAACTATTTTACGATTCGCTGGATTTTGAAAACAACACTCATCCCCGCAACACAGAATATAGCTTCGAGACATCTGATTTCTGTTTTTTACATAAATACAATGAATACGGAATTAGAGAAAGAAACAATCTTAAAGAATTGATTCAAGGCAAAACTGTGATTCTAACCATAGGTGATTCATTTACCGAAGGAGTTGGCACCTCGCAAGATTCTACGTGGCAGAGAATACTAGAAACTCGCTTGAACGAAACAATTTCATCTTATTTTGTAGTTGTAAATGCTGGCGTTTCGGGCAGTGATCCAATTCAAGAAGTAAAGCTGCTCGAAAAACTCACAAACGAATTACAACCTAATTATGTAATCATCAGCATTGGCAGTAACGACTTGATGGATATTGTTGAAAATCCCGACAATTCGAGAAGTTTGATAAATTCACAACCCTTGGGCTACTATTTTTACTCATGGAGCTTTTTGTATAGAGCTGTAAGTACTTTGTTTTACGATTACCCAGAGATTTTCATGAATCAGAAGAAATTTGATGTTGAATTACAAAAATCATCTGAAATAATTTACAATCAGATTTATCAAATAACAGAAATGGGTAATGTTGTTGGTTTCAAAACAATTGTAGTATTTTTCCCGTCTGCTGACGAATTAATAAATTATCAATATAAATATAGCTCATTTGCAACACTGATACACAAAACAAGAAATACAGACAAAATATTCAGTGTTGACATTTTAGAATTTTTCACTGAAAATAAAAATGCATTTATCCTCCCAGAAGACATTCTATACTGGCCTGCCGACGGGCACATGACCCCTGTGGGCTACCGAATTTGGAGTGATATTTTATATGCTGATCTGAATCAAAACGATGTTCTTAAAAAAAATGCTGAAAAATAATCTTTGAGTCTTCACGGTATCGAATTTTACTATATTTTTATGAGTTTATTTCAGGACTATTTTTTATGCCAGTAAATAAGTTTTCGCAAGAGTTAAAAAGATTTGAAGAACAGATAAACCTTAGCAACAAGATTGTTATTGTTCCTCATTTTAATCCCGATGGTGATGCCATTGGTTCTGCACTTGGTTTATATATTGCTCTCAAAAATCTTGGAAAAAATGTTGAAGTAATAAGCCCTACCATCTATCCTGATTTTTTAAAATGGCTGCCTTTCAGCAGCAAGATTAGAGTTTTAGGCAAAAAAACTGAGTCTGACCCAACAATTTTTGATGATGTCGACCTTCTTATTGGTGTTGATTTTAATGCACTTAACAGAATAAACAATATTAGTGAAAGATTCTCTAAATCAAAAGCTTTCAAAGTATTAATTGACCATCATCCAAATCCTGAAAACTTTACAGATATTCTAATTTCTGACACCTCATATAGTTCTACTGCCGAATTAGTTTTTGAAATTATCGAATCAACATTTCTACATAAATACTCTGATACAGATTCTGCAACTGCATTATATACAGGACTGATGACTGACACCGGATCGTTCAGCTTCAACTCTTCGAATCCTAACACTTTCAGAGTTGTGGGCGAAATGATGAAAGCTGGAGTGGACAAAGACAAAATTTTCGACAAAGTTTACAATAGTTTTTCTTTCGACAGAATGAGGTTCATGGGACACGTTATGCTCAACAGAATGATTATTAATCCTGAACTAAAAACAGGATATATATACATTACAGCTCAAGACCGAAAAGACTTCAACGAGCAATTTGGCGACACAGAAAATTTTGTCAACATTCCGCTAAGCATTAAAGGAATTATTTTCTCAGCTATTTTCATCGAAAGAGACAATTTTATAAAAATAAGTTTTAGGTCGAAAGGTAGCTTTAATGTTAACGAATTTAGCTCTTCTCATTTCAGCGGTGGCGGTCATATTAATGCAGCAGGTGGAGAAAGTCATATCTCTTTACACGAAACGACAAAAAAATTCGTTAGTGTATTACAATCATATTCGGATGAGTTGAAAAATTACAAATATTAACTGTTAAAAGATTGACGAAGTTGAAATTAAATATAAAATCTACACCTGCCATAGGATTACTAGGTCTGCTGATACTTATCGTTTCTTCTTGTAAAAACGAAGCAGTTGATCAAAATCAAAAAGCACTTCCTTATTCTGTTGTAAAACGATTACATCAGCAAGAATTACTAGATTGGAACAAAGGTCTGGTAGAAATTGATTATAGTGTAATTCAAAAGTACATCGACCGCCACAAATGGGATATGCAGGTTGCTGAAAGCGGCCTATATTGGCAAATATACAGTAAAACCAATGGGCAACAAGCTGAAATGGAATTAGTAGCTGTTTTTAATTACAAAACTTCTCTATTAGATGGAACAGTTTTATACACCTCAGAGGAATTTGGAATTAGAGAAATACACCTTGGACATAGCCAAGAAGAATCAGGATTAAACGAAGGACTATTAATGATGAAAGTTGGCGAAAAAGCAAGATTTATCATGCCCCCACACTTAGCATTTGGAGTACCAGGTGATGGTTTTAGAGTTCCATACTATTCTATTCTAGTTTACGAAATAGAATTACTTGAGCTATACGAACCTCAGCAGGAAACAGAAGTTCTTCCAGAGGGCTGGAATTAGAATATAAAAATAATATATAGATGAAGACAAGAACAATTGTAGGATTATTTCTTTTAGCATTAGTAGTACTTTCATGCAATGGTAGCAAAATGAAATTCGAAAAGCACGAAAGCGGATTGGAGTATAAAATTATCGAAGATGCTAGCTCAGACTCAACTCTTAAGGTAGGCGATGTAGTTTCTTTAAACTTAAGCTACGAGAAAGAAGATGGTACAGTTTTATTTAGCTCGGCAGATACAGA